>JACRBK010000349.1 GCA_016234525.1 Chloroflexota bacterium | reverse complement strand
GCCTGTTGGCCGCCTAAAAATGTGCCTAACAGCCCGGTGGGTGGAATCAGGCGAATCATGCCCTGTTCAGAATCAACCACACACTGGTTGAAGGAAGGAGCCACGCCGCCCGATTTGGATGAGGTCACATCCTTTGACAGGCGCAGCGCGATACCGGTGCGTCCACCCTGGCCCAACCACATCCCCGGATACTGGACCGGCAGCCTGACCGACTGCGCAAAGAGTTTGACCCGCTGCGGGCCAATATCTTCGCGCTTGTGAGGAATCAGCGGACCCGTAACGCCGCTGCGGGCTGGCTCACCCTTGACCTGTTGAGGCAGTTTTTTAGCCCCGAAAATTTTGAGCGGACATCCAATATATTCAGCAAGTTCGCGCCCTGACTGCTGTGCTGCACTGGCATAGAGGGCATTGTCTCCGCCGGGCCAGCGGACCAACTCTAACCAGCGAGCTTTGTCCTCTTCGCGGCGGGCAATATGCAGGCCCAGCAGCCACCGCTGCGATTTTTCCTCATATCCGATCACCACTGCCCGAACATATTCCACCGAAAGCACTGTTCCTGGCAAACGGTGGTCCTCCCCGAACTTTGGTGTATATTCCATCACCCCCGATCCGCGTGTGACTTCAAATACCGGCAGGCTTGAAAGTACTTCTTCGCCCGTTGGAATCAACCGCCACATGCCATCCTGAATATTGATCTCTATTTGCTCAGCCGGAATGTTAATCATCATTCGCCCCGCTTATACTCGAAAAAACTTCTTATACTACAGTGTAAGAAAAATTCATCGCTAAGTCTAGCGATTACATTGATACTTTATTCCTATTCGGCGGATGCGGTGAGTTCGGCCTCAAACTATAATAAGGCATACAACGTTTATTGCGCGGTCTTATTCTACAAGTGAGGACACTTATGGCACGCAAAAAGGATAAAGAGGCACAAGAACAGCCGGTGGCCCTGCGCCATCCCTTGCTGCTCTACTACAACCTGGGACGGCGCTACCACCCACCGGGATTATTTCTGTTTCTGATGGGACTGTTCTTGCTTTTACCCGCTTTTATCCGCGAGCTCGAAAATGATGATGTAGACCCCGAAGCGCTGGCGGGTGTGGGCAGCGTTTTGATTCTGGTCGGGATCGCCTTTTTACTTTTTTCTCGCCTGGCAAAGCGGCGGGCTTATGTTTACTGCCGGCCCGATCTGTTAGAAATCAAACTGCCCTTTTACCGGGTTCTGGTCAGTTACCGCCGGATCAACATGGTGCAGTCGGTCCAGGCGTTGCAGCTTTTCTCCCGCGAGAGTCTAAAAGGCATGAGCAAACCGCTGATGTCGCCATTAATGGCCATGACCGCGGTTGAGGTTCAGGTCAAATCGTGGCCAGTCTCTAAGAAACGGCTGCGGCGCATGATCAGCCGCTATATGTTTTCACCGAGGGTTGAAGGGTGGGTATTTATCGTCCCTAACTACAGCATCTTGATGCGCCAGATCGAAGAACAACGACAGAAACACGAAGACGATCTACAGGGAAAAACTTCTGGCAGTTACAAAGACCCGTTTGAGCGCTACCAGGAACAGCTTAGCCGCGAGCGGCGTTAACCCACAAAAACAGGAGGTTGGCTCTAAGTAAGGAGCCAACCTCCTGTCACTGTTTTGGCAGTAAAGCTCGCGTCGCGTGGGACGTTATTTAACTTCGATTACCGCGCCAGCTTCTTCGAGTTTGGACTTGGCATCGGCAGCGGCTTCCTTGGTCACGGCTTCCATCACATTGCTAGGAGCGCCTTCAACCAGGTCTTTAGCTTCCTTCAGGCCCAGGTTGGTCAGTTGACGAACAACCTTGATGACTTCGATTTTCTTGGGGCCGATGTCCTTCAGGACGACGGTGAATTCGGTCTGTTCTTCAGCCGGTTCCGCCGCCGCAGCGCCCGCGCCGCCCGCCATCGCCATCATGGGCATCGCGCCCATCGCCATCGGGGCCGCCGCCTGGACTCCCCACGCATCTTCGAGCATTTTCTTGAGTTCAGCTGCTTCCATTACGGTAAGAGCGCTGAGTTCCCCAACCAGTTTATTCAGGTCTGCCATTTTGAATGTATCCTTTCGTGATTCTTAGCTCTGATGAGCTTGATTGATAATTTGCTTACGATTCGAGAATGTTAAACGCCGCCTCAGGCAGCTTCTTTTTGGGTGTAAGCCGCCAGAACATTGACCACACCATCGGTCGCTGCCTGAATGACCGCCACCACCTGACGACCGGGTTCTTCCAACAGACCCAAGAACTGGGTCAGTGGCATTGTTACCATGCCGACAAGCTGTGCACGTAGTACGTTAATGGGCGGCAGGTTCGAGATCGCCTCAAGGTCTTTACCGGCGAACGCCGAAGTACCGACCACACCACCTTTTGCAACGAACAGTTCGGTATCTTTCGTATATTCGAGAACCGTCTTGATCGTCTTAGAAAGATCGTCATAAGCCAGTGCCACTGCCACCGGACCGGTGAACAGATTCTCAGGGGCAGACATGCCAACCTGACGCAGCGCGATCTTGAACAAAGTATTTTTGGTCACGACCAGACCGGCATTGTTCTCGCGCAGTTTGCGACGCAGTTCGCTTAACTGTTTCATGGTCATCCCACGATATTCAGTAATGACCAATCCTTTGGTACGTCCTAACAACTCGACATACTCATCAATCAACTCTTGCTTACGCTGTTTGCTGATAGCCAAGCGCGTATTCCTCCTTTCCTTCGGATTTTGAACAACCCGCAGAGGAGACCATAAAACGGTCCCCGCACACACAGCGAAGACCGGGACACTTGCCAGATGGAATAAGAATTCTGGAGGTTCGGTTGAGGTCTTCACCTCGGCAGGCGGATCACAATCCAATTGAGTTCCCTAAGCGGAACACCTGCTGTCTGCGGTAAAGGGCCAGCTTGCGCTGGTTTTTATTCAGTTGAAAGTTCATCATACCAGCGGGTATCAAGCGCGTCAAGGGCGTCTCCGCCAGGATAGATCAGCGCGCGCTAAAATTCGATTTTGGTCGTATGCGATGGCTCAGCTATACTTGCACCCATGCGAATTGGAATTGATGCTCGGCTTCTCTATTATCGCCCCGGCGGCATCGCCGAATATACCCGGCGAGTGATCCAACAGTTAGCGGAATTGGATCACGAGACGGATTATAGCGTGATTCACCATTCCCGCGACAATCAAACGCTCGCCCCAGGTCCCAATTTCAGACGCATTAACAGCTTTACCCCTTGTCATCACCGCCTGGAACGGTGGAGCCTGCCCATAGAGCTGCTGCGTTACCGCTTCGACGTTCTGCACTCTCCCGACTTTATCCCACCTCAAGGCGGAGCGCGGCGGCGGGTGATTACGGTCCACGACTTACATTTTTTTCATTATCCGCAGTTTATGACCGCCGACAGCCGCCGCTATTATCAGGACCAGATCAAGTGGGCAGTGCAGACGGCAGATCACATCCTGACCCTATCGCAAGCAACCTTGAAGGACCTGGTAGAACTGCTGCACGTACCGATAGAAAAAACGACAATCCATTTAATGGGGGTCGATCCAATATTCATGCCGCTGCCTGAAGCCGTCATTGCCGAATACCGGACCAGGCTCGGCCTGCCCGACACCTATCTATTATTTGTAGGAACCTTCGAACCGCGCAAAAACATCACAGGCTTATTAGAGGCTTATCATCTCCTTTTGGCCGATCTGCCCGATCTGCCACCGCTGGTCATCGCAGGGCGGCGTGGCTGGTTATATGAAGATATTTTTGTCCGCGCCGAACAGCTTAAACTTAACAACCGTGTGATCTGGTTGGAAGATGTCGCACTAGAGGCACTGCCGGCTGTTTACAATGGGGCGCGGGTGCTTGTCTTTCCTTCCCATTATGAGGGCTTCGGACTGCCGCCGCTCGAAGCAATGGCCTGTGGCACACCGGTCATCACCTCCAATTGCAGTTCGCTGCCCGAAGTCGTCGGTCAGGCGGGGCTGCTGGTTGATCCTGACTCTCCGGCAGAGATTGCCGAGGCCATACGACAGGTGCTCACTGATTCTCAACTGCACGAACGGCTGCGCACAGATGGATTGGTGCAGGCGGCCAAATTCACCTGGCTAAAAACTGCCGAAATAGCCCTCCAGGTTTATCATCATGTGTCTGCTTCTTGAACTGAATCGGGCATAACCATGCGTATCCTTTTTTTGTCTGCTCAACTCCCAGAACCACCGCACGCGGGCGGCACCCTGCGCACGAACGGCTTGATGCGGGCAGTTCATGCTGCCGGGCATGAGGTCTACCTGTTGGCCTTTGCGTCAGCAGATCAACTCAAAATCAGCAGTGCAGCACTCGACGAGTTCTGCGCCTGCGTCGAAATCGTTCCGCCGCCATCGCGTAAAATCATGCACCGTCTGCGCGATCTGCTGTTAAGTTCTAAAGCAGATATGCAGCGCCGCTTTTTCTCCCTGATGTATGCCGGGCAGTTGGAGCGGCTTCTTAAACAAACCTCTTTTGATCTGATCCAGATCGAAAGCCTGGAAATGACAACCTATCTGTCTGTCATCCAACAGACTCTACCTGACACCCCGGTGATCTACGACTCCTTTAACGCTGAATACGATTTACAGCGAAGCATCTTTCTGGCAGAAAAACACGATCTGCGTCACCTGCCAGGAGCTGTATATTCGTGGATTCAATGGCGGCGGCTGACCCGCTATGAGCGAGAAGTCTGCCACGCCGTCTCCCATGTGATCGCGGTATCGGACGCAGACGCAGCAGCTTTTGACAGGCTGGCTCCCGGCTGTGCGGTGAGCATCGTCCCCAACGGAATCGATACACAGACTTATGCCCAACATGATCCCAGCCTGGACCTGGGAAGCTGTGCACTGGTCTTTACGGGGTCGATGAGCTACCGCCCAAACATTGACGCAGCCGTGTGGTTTGCCGATCATATCCTGGACAAAGTGCGGGCACATGTACCAGAAGCGCGTTTTTTTGTGGTCGGCAGCCAACCGCATCCCCGGCTGAACGCGCTGCGCAAACGAGACGATGTCCAAATTACCGGCTGGGTTCCCGATGCACGCCCCTTTTTACATGCAGCGGCGGTCTATGTTGCACCACTGCGCATGGGGAGCGGAACTCGCCTAAAACTTCTGCAAGCGATGGCTGCTGGGCGGGCTGTCGTTTCAACCTCGATGGGAGCAATGGGGCTGCACGCGACGGATGGAGTCGAGCTTCGTCTGGCGGATCAGGCTGACGAGTTTGCACAGGCAGTCATTGAGCTGCTCCAGAATCCAGCCCGCCGCGAAAAACTCGGTCAGGCCGGGGCAGACTATGTTCAGCGACACTACGACTGGTCGGTGATTGCGCCCAAATTATTCCACGTCTACGATCAGGTCAAACGTTGATCGTTTGTCTTTAACCAACAAAAAAGGAGCTTGCTGTGGGTAAAAAACAACCCCTCCGCCCCGACATTGGCGAGACGGTCCACCTGAAAGACTATGATCCTGATTATTCCGGTGGGTTTAAAGGCAAAGACGACAAGATTAAGGACAAAGACGAGGCGGTAAAACCCCTGGAACATAACCGCCAGCGCCTCGAAAAACTGCAAGAAGTATTGTATGCGGAGGCAAAACATACTCTGCTGATCGTTTTGCAAGCGATGGATGCTGGGGGCAAAGACGGCACGATCCGCAGTGTGATGGATGGCGTGAATCCCCTAGGCGTGGGGGTAACCAGTTTTAAAGCTCCCACTGCCGAGGAACTTGCCCATGATTTTCTATGGCGCATCCACCAACATGTTCCATCACGCGGGATGATCGGCATTTTTAACCGATCTCACTATGAAGATGTGCTGATCGTGCGCGTCGAAAATCTAGTCCCTGAAGCCGTATGGAAAAAACGTTATGACCATATCAACGCCTTCGAACGTCTGCTGGCTGACAGCGGCGTAACGATCCTCAAATTCTTTTTGCATATCTCCAAAGAAGAACAAAAAGAACGTTTTGAAGAACGTCTAAAAGAGCCGGACAAACATTGGAAGTTTGCCAAAGGCGATCTCGCCGTGCGTGCCAAGTGGGATCAGTATATGCGCGCCTATGAAGATGCGCTCACCTACTGCAACACAGAATGGGCGCGCTGGCATATCGTTCCAGCGAACAAAAAATGGTATCGTGACCTGGTTATATCCCAGACGATCATCGAGACGCTGGAAAAATTAGATATGCGTTATCCGGAACCAGAACCTGGCCTGGATAAGATTGTGATTCCGGATTAGCGTTTATGATTCACGGGTGGGCGTCACCTGGACCGGCGATTCATTCCGATAAGTCACCATACCGGGTTTACCGCCCTTGATTTTGCGCACATATTTACGTTGGGTTACGTCAACCAGCACGCGAGTTTCGCTGCGCGCGCCGCTGTAATACGCCGCGATCTCGGCGGCGCGGCGAATGATCGCTTCGGGAACAGGCTGCCCGTTGGACTTGACGATCACATGCGCGCCCGGCAGGCCATGGACATGCAGCCACAGGTCATTCGGAGTCCCTTTTTCAAACGTAACCTGATCATTCTGGCGGGCGTTGCGCCCAACCCAGATTACCAAACCAGCTTCGGTCGTTACTTTCAGTGGGCTAGATTTACTGCCGCCGGGCTGCGCGGTACGCGGTCCCTGCCAATAGCCGTTTCGCTGCAAAGCGTCTTGCACTTCGCCAATCTCCGGCCAGTTTGCCGCCAACGCCAGATCGGTTTCGAGTTGTAAGAGGTAGTCCATTTCCTGCTGGGTGGCTTGGACAAGCTGCGGCACTCCGGCGCGGGCACGTTTGGCT
>JACRBK010000339.1 GCA_016234525.1 Chloroflexota bacterium | reverse complement strand
TTCTTCGAACACTCCCTGCGCTGATCGCTGAAAGCTGCTCTTAGCCTACGCCAGCGCCGCTTCGATAGCCGCGAGTTCCTCTGCCGAAAAGTTAAGCTGCTGTACCGTCGCGGCGCAGTCCTCTACCTGTTGAACGGTACTTGTCCCGATCAGCGCCGATGTGGACGCGGAATGACGCATCACCCAGGCCAGCGCCATCTGCGCTAACGTTTGCCCACGCATCAGCGCAATGGCGTTCAACTTACGCGCCCTGGTGAGATATTCCTCGGTGATTCGTTCGCGCTTGAGGAATGTCCCTGGTTTGGCGGCACGTGAATCTTCAGGAACGCCGTGCAGATAGCGGTCGGTGAGCATCCCCTGCGCCAACGGCGAGAAAAAGATCAGCCCGACACCTTCTTGTTCCGCCGCGTCAAGCAGATCAGGTTCGACCCAACGGTTTAACATGCTGTAGGATACCTGATTGATCAGGCAGGGAGTCCCCAGTTCGCGCAGAATACGGGCTGCCTCGCGGGTTTGCTCGGCATTATAATTAGAAATGCCCACATACAGCGCTTTCCCCTGGCGCACGACCTGATCGAGCGCCGACATGGTTTCTTCCAGCGGCGTTTCGGGATCGTAGCGGTGATGGTAAAAAATATCCACGTACTCCAGGCCCATCCGTTTTAAGCTCTGATCCAGGCTGGAGATCAGATACTTGCGCGATCCCCATTCGCCATACGGCCCCGGCCACATATAATATCCAGCTTTGGTGGAGATGATCAGTTCGTCACGGAAGGCGTGCAGGTCTTTGCGCAGAATCTCCCCAAAGGTATCCTCTGCCGATCCCGGCGGCGGTCCGTAATTGTTCGCCAGATCGAAGTGCGTGATTCCCAGGTCGAACGCACGCCGTACCATCGCCCGCGAGTTTTCCAGGGTGTCTACGCCGCCGAAGTTGTGCCACAGCCCCAAGGAAATCGCAGGCAGTTTAAGACCGCTGCGTCCACTGCGTAAATAGGCCATATTATGGTAACGATCTTCGGCGGGTAAATAGTGGGGATGAACCGGCTGTGTCATAATGTCTATCTCCTAAAAGTGTGCGCGGTGTCAATCGCCGCTTTAAGATTATTCCATGACGTCTCAGCAGGGACAGTGCAGTCTGCCGCCAGCACAAATGATTCTGGCGCTGCGTGCAGCGTTTCCGCCGCCGCCTGTCGGACTTCATCGGGCGTTCCAGTCGCAAGTATACCCTTACGCTCCATTCCGCCCATATAAGGGCGTTTGAACATCTGCGCGGCCTCGGCAGGTGAGATCGTGCGCTCCCCCAGGTGCAGCGGACAGTTGACGACATGACCGGGATAGTCCAGAAACGGCGCGAAATCATCATAATCGCGCAGATAATCGCAGACGTGCAAAATATTAAACGCGCAGTGTTGGCGAGCTTCTTCCATCAATATCAGGTCAAAAGGTTTGATATACTGCTCAAAAATCTGCCCGTCGGCAAACCGCCCGGCCTCACCGCCCTGTGTCGAATGGTAAAAACCATCCACGCCCAGCCGGATACATTCCCGCACAAACACCAGCATACTCTCCGTGATGATCTCCATGCCCCGCCGCACACTGTCCGGGTCCTGGTTGAGATGCGTCGTCAGCAGCGCGTCCGTCGTCGAATGTCCCGCGCACATATACGGGGAATAGAGTGTCACCACCACGACGGCCTCTTGTTTAGCCGCCTTCACCAATCCTTCGACGACTTGAAGCTGCCCCTCGAAGAACTCCCGGTCATAATGCGGCATTTTGGCCCAGTCGGCGGGCTTTTGAATCTCCGGGCGCGGCGGGAACGGTTTTTCGTATTGAATTTTGACGAAATCCATGCCGGTATAACGAAAAAATTCCAGGTGTTTTTCGACAGCCGCCCGCCCTTCGCGGAATTCCGGCGGAAAATGCAGAAAAAAGGCCGCAGGAACATACGGCGCGGGGGTGCCTTCTAACAGGCCGAACAGAATCTCACGTTTGTTGATCGCCATAGTCTCTCCCCTCCCAAAACATAACAAGATTACGATCCTACACCATAACGGTAGGACAGAAAAATCTTTGGAAGATGAGGGCTAAAACGTGATGGGTAGTTGTGCGTCTGGATGGCCGTACAGAAAAAGGGGCTTATAAAAGGGTCAGGCGAGACATTAATCGTTTCTCGGTTAGAACCTTTACTGCGTGTCTGTCAGATCCACTATCTGCTCAGTTCACTAGGGTTCTTCTTTTAAGAAACTTCTGTCTCGCCTGGAGCTCAACTTAAATATACCATAAATATCTGAAAAAATCAACCAACTGCGAGATGCCCCCTCCCCCGATCATTGACAGCGCGGGTGATCCTCCGTATAATGCAATTAATTGCTTTCATGCAATCAATTAATTAGTCAGGTCATGATGCCAACCAACAGCGCCCCCGAACTGATGCGCCCCCAAAGTCGCTCCGCTATTCTGGAAACGATCCAGGAGCGCGGGCCGATCTCACGAGTCGACCTCGCCCGGCTGCTCAAACTCAATCCGGCTACCGTTACGCGCATCACCCGTTTGCTGCTCGAAGAAGATTTGATCTGCGAAACGGGCGAAGGTACGACTCCTGGTGCGGGGCGCAAACCTACTCTGCTGAGTTTTAATCACCGCGCCCGGCTGCTCACGGCAATTTACGCCGGGCGAAATGGTGTCACCGGGGTGATCGCGGATACCTCCGGCGCGATCCTGACGCGCCATACCCTGCTGCCTGATCCCGCCCTGGCCTCTCAAACTTTCCATACGCTGCTCAATGAACTGCTGGCGGCTGATCCCAGTTATCGCCGCCGGTTGGCGAGCGCCTGCCTATGCGCCGCGCCGCCGGCCCAGATCACGCCGGGACTGTGCGACTCGATCAGCGAAACACTGGACATTCCGGTGATCACGGCGGAGGATGTCGAATTAGCGGCCCTCGGCGAAGCGACCTGGGGAGCCGGGCGCGAACGCCCGCACTTTGGCCTGTTGTGGCTGGGACACACCAGCCGTTTCTGCCTGTATCTGGACGGTATTCTGCGCGCCGGGGGATTAGGTTATGATGCGGCGGGCCAGCCTTTCGCGGCGCGGCTGTCGGATCGCGGGCTGGTGATCGCCGCCCAATCTTTGCTTGAAAATGACACGACCAGCGCGATTCATGATCTCACACAAACGCGGCGGCTGTCGGCGCGGCTGATATTTGAGGCGGCGCAGCAGCATGATCCCCTGGCGCGGGCCGTGATCGACACTGCCGCCGGAGATTTGGCCCAGGTGGTACTGGGGCTGGCGGACGTGCTGACGCTGGACCTGATGATCTTAGGCGGGGCCTGGACTCCTGCCGCGCCGCTGCTGATTCCGGCGGTTTATGAGCATTTGCACGCGCTGGGGACTCCCCTGCCCACCGTGATCACGGCTGAACTGGGCGACGATGCGCCGCTGTTGGGTGCGATCAAACTGGCGCTGGATCACAGCGGGCTGACGGGGTAACAGAAATCACCGGGCTGGTCCACTGAATTATTTACCCCTATCCCCCGGCCCCTTTCCCCGCTACGCAGAGAAAGGGGAGAAGTCGTTGACTGGGGCCAAGAGCAGGGTGTTGCGCCCAGTTTTGAGGCAGCCTCACCCCTGCCGCAGCCCAACTTTCTCATTTTGTCGCAGGGCCATTGATGGTTCTGCCCATCTATAGCCGGGGTCTTCAGGCCCCGGCGAACGGCTGAACAAAACAGCAATTAGGCACAGCAGCACCCCTACCAGAGGTTATGATCCAATGGCATCCAATATCAAGATCGCCGTGATTGGCGCAGGCAGCACCTACACCCCCGAACTGATCGACGGCTTGATCCGCTACCGGGACGTGATCCCGGTGGGAACACTGGCCCTGATGGACCTCTACCGCTGGCGGTTGGAGACGGTCGGAGGGATGGCGGAGCGCATGTTAGCGCAAGCCGCCTACCCTGCTGACGTGATCCTGACAACAGATCGCCGCGCCGCGCTCAGCGGGGCCGATTTTGTGATCACACAGATTCGCATCGGGGGCATGGCCGCCCGCCTAATCGACGAGACGATCCCGCCGCGTTACGGGGTGATCGGGCAAGAAACTGTCGGGCCGGGCGGATTCGCTAAAGCGCTGCGCACCGTCCCGCTGATGATCGAAATCGCCCGCGATATGCAGCAGGTCGCGCCGCGCGCCTGGCTGATCAACTTCACCAATCCGTCCGGGCTGGTGGCGGAGGCGGTCTGGCGGCACACCAACGTGAATGTGGTCGGGCTGTGCAATACGCCTATCCAGATGCAGTACGATCTCGCGGCGGCGCTGAAGGTTGATCCCGCAGCGGTAGCGCTGGATTACGTGGGGCTGAATCACCTCGGCTTTGTGCGCGGGGTCAAGGTGAATGGGCAGGATCGTATGGCGCAAGCGCTGCAAGTCACGCTGGATATGCTGCGCCGCGAACAAGATCCGATTTTTGCGCCCGATCTGATCGAAACACTCGGCTTGATTCCCAGTTATTACCTCTCGTTTTTTTACCACCACGATCAGGCGTTAGCGGCGCAGCGTCAGGCCCCGCAGACTCGCGCCGAACGGGTGCAGGAAATCGAAGCAGAACTCTTGAAACTGTACGCCGATCCGCAGCGGGTCGAAAAACCGGCGCTGCTAGCTGAGCGCGGCGGCGCGCTGTATTCTACGGCAGCCGTCAGCCTGATCGCCGATCTGCTGCAAGACGGTGACGCGACCCATATTGTCAACATGTCCAACCGCAGCACTCTGCCCGATCTGCCCGCCGAAGCCGCGATTGAAGTTCCCTGCCGGGTGACACGCGGCAGCATCCAACCGCTGCCCGCTGATCCCCTGCCGCCGCAGATCGCCGGACTGATCCAGGCGGTCAAATCCGCCGAAATGCTCACCATTCAGGCCGCTGTGAGCGGAGATAAACGGCTGGCCTTACAGGCGCTGCTTGCTCATCCCCTCGTCCCATCCTATGCCGCTGCACGCTCGCTGCTGGCGGCTCTGTTGACCGAACACCGGGATTATCTCCCGCAGTTTGAATCACCCTTTGGAGTCACACTATGAAACCGCTGGTCATTACTGTTATCGGTGGGGGCAGCACCTACACCCCCGAACTGGTCGATGGATTTATCCGCTACTGCGGCGAACTGCCGGTGGCAAGTATTCGCCTGCAAGACACCAGCGCCGAACGCCTGGACATTGTCGGCGGGCTGGCAAAACGGATGGTGAAAAAGGTGGGGATTCCCCTGATCACCACGACGGATCGCGCTGAAGCCCTGGACGGGGCCGACTTTGTGATCACGCAGCTTCGGGTGGGCGGCATGGCCGCGCGCGCGCTGGACGAACGAATCCCGCTCAAGTACGGCATCATCGGGCAGGAAACGACCGGCCCCGGCGGATTCGCGAAGGCGCTGCGCACGATCCCGGTGGTGCTGGACATCGCCCGCGACATCGTCCGGCTCGCGCCGCAGGCGTGGCTGATCAACTTTACCAACCCTTCCGGCGTAGTGACCGAAGCACTGCTGCGTCATACTCCGGTGAAAGCCATCGGCTTGTGCAACGTGCCGATCAACATGCAGCGGAATATCGCCAACGTGCTGAATGTCCGGCCCGAACAAGTCGAGTTAGATTACGTGGGGCTGAATCACCTGAGCTGGGCGCGGCGTGTGTGGGTCGATGGCGAGGACGTGACAAAGACGCTTATGCAGAACCCGGAGATTCGCGGCATTTACCACCTGTCGGACGCGCTGCTAGAAAAGATCGGCATGATCCCGAACTACTATCTGCGCTACTATCTGGAACACGAACAGGCCGTGCAGGAAGAACAGAACGCCGAGCAGAGCCGCGCCGAATATTTGCAGAAGGTCGAGGCCGATCTGCTCGAAATGTATCAAAACCCGGCGCTGGACGAAAAACCGGCGCTGCTGAATGAGCGCGGCGGGGCGTTTTATTCCACCGCCGCCGTCGAGTTGATCCGGTCGATTGCGCAGGATCGCCGCGAAGTGCATATCGTGAATGTGCAGAACGGGCTGGCGCTACCGGATCTGCCGCCGGAAAGCGTGGTCGAAGTGCCCGCCGTGATCAGCAAATCCGGCCCGAAACCGCTGACGTGTGGGACGATGCCGCCCAGCATCCGGGGCTTGATTCAGGCGGTGAAAGCCTATGAAGAATTGACCATCGAGGCGGCGGTGAGCGGCAGCGACAGCACCGCGCAGCTTGCCCTGATGTCGCACCCGCTGGTGCGTTCGTGGGAAACGGCGGGGGCGCTGTGGGCTGATCTCAAGGCGGCGCACCGGGTGTATTTGCCGCAGTTTGAATAGCCGTCAGCCTTCAGCTATCAGCAAAAGCAAGGTGTTAGATCATAGGGCGTTGGTTGCTGCGCCCGAATAGTGTCAATCTAAGATCGACCTCACCCCCTGCCGCAGCCGGATGTTGTTTTTCCGCAGGGGCGCAGCAAGCGGCGCCCTGTTTTATGCACTTTGAGAAAATAATCCGGTTATGGTGAGAGGCGAAGTCAAAAGCGGCCTCACCCCCTACCCCCTCTCCAACCGAGTTGGAGAGGGGACCGCAGCCGACCCTTCTCCCCCTTTCTCTGCGCAGCGGGGAAAGGGGGGCGGGGGGATAGGGGTAAATCCGCATAACCTGATTAAATAGTAGAAGTGTATTAATGCCCTGTCCCGCAAATCATGGGGTATTCGTAGGGGCAGGGCTTGCCCTGCCCAAAAACGGGCGCAGCAAGCAGCGCCCCTACAAAAAACGACGTTCCCAGATCCTTTATGGGACAGGGCAATTAACAGGGTTAGGTTAAAACCGGGCAGGGCTTCCCTGTCCCTACTATTTTATGATCCATATGGAGTTATAAACGTGATAGATCAAACCGTATACCTGGGCGTGGACGGGGGTGGATCAAAAACCGCCGCCCTGGTGATCGATGCGGCAGGCAATATTCTCGGCGTGGGTTCCAGTGGGGGATCGAATTACCAGACGATTGGGATGGAAACCGCGCGGAAGAATCTCCAGGAGGCGACCGCGCAAGCTCTAAACGGCAGGCGGGCAGCGGTGGGCGTGTTCTGTTTGTCCGGCGCGGATATGCTATACGATTTTAATGTGCTCGATCCCGTTCTGCGCGAGTTGAATGTGTGTGATGACATACATATATATAATGACTCGCTGGCGATCTTTCGGGCCGGCAGCAGCAAACCCTACGGCGTGGCGGTGGTCTGCGGTACAGGCTTCAACGCGGCGGGCGTCAGCCGGGAGGGGGTCGAATTTCGGCTGCCCGCGCTGGGCAACCTGACCGGCGATCAGAATACGGGCGGCGGTGGGTTAGGCATCCTGGTGTTGGGGGCGGCGTTTCGCGCCTGGGATGGGCGCGGCGAAAACACGGTGTTACATAAGATGGTCCTCGACACCTTGCAAGCGCCCGATATGCCTACCCTGGCTGAATGGTTGGTGCAGGAACGTATCAGTTTTGAGCAGATGTTGAGTCTCGCCCCGTTAGCGTTCGCCGCCGCCGCCCAGGGAGATGAGATCGCCTGCGCGATGATCCGCGAGCAAGGGGAAGAAGTCGCCCGCACGATCCTGGCGTTTTTGCGGCGATTGGACCTGCTGGAGGTAGACTGTGAGGCTGTGTTAGGCGGCAGCATGTTTTATGGACAGGGATCGCTGCTGATGGACACTATTCATGCCAGGGTAAACCCAACGGCCCCGCACCTGACAATCAAGCGGCTGGATGTGAAGCCGGTGGTCGGCGCGGCGCTGTTCGCGCTGGATCACGCCGGGCTGAACGCGCCAGAATTACGATCTCGCCTGCCGGAGGAGTTAAGAATTACGCTGGGTTAGCGCCCGCATTTTTTCTTGTTGCAGCAGACTCCACCGACAACTATATTCTATTCATCGGAATGTAAGGAGTCTGTCATGAAAAGAATAATGCTGCTCGTTGTCATCCTGATCTTGATCGCCAGTGGGCTGCCGGCCCGCGCCCAGACCGGCGGCGCACAGACCGGCGGCGAAGTGAAACTACGTATTCTCAACCTTTCAGCAGAAGCGCTGTCAATTTCGGTGATTCCCGGCACATCCTCCGAGCAGCTTGCTCAGATCGATTTTGCGGACCCCGCCCCCGCCATCAGCCAGTATTACCCCCTATCGGCGGAGGTCAATTCGTTGGGTGTGTCGATTACCCGGCAAGGTGGATTTTCAGGCGGGGGATTTACGCAAACTTTCGTCGCAGGACACGCTTACGTGCTGCTCGTCACTGACGGTGAGGATGGTCCAGAGCGCGTGGTAATCGATGAATCGGGACCGATGGGCAGCATAAACTCCCCCGCTCTGCAAGGCCTGGCACGGCTGACGTTGATCCATACCGTCCTGGCTGAATCGGCAGCTTACCGGCTGCAAAATTCCACTGGAACCTATACCCTGGCGCAGATACTCGCCCCCGATCTTTCAGGATTCGACCCGGAACCGACAATATCAGGATTCGCGCTCTCCCCAGGTGATTACACACTGACCATCGCCGCCGCCGTCAGCGGTGACATCATCCA
>JACRBK010000340.1 GCA_016234525.1 Chloroflexota bacterium | reverse complement strand
CGGCACAAACCCCTGCCGGAAATCGTGACGGCGATCCAGCGCCTGGAGACTGGTTGAAAACAGGGCGAGCCGCTGCCAGTAGTACCTGAAAATAAGGGTGTCAAACTATTTAACCCCATTCCCCTGTGTTCCCTTCTCACGGTGCTGGTGCAGAAGGGGAAATATTGCACATTCTGTTCTTCCCTTACGCTATCCGGTGCGCGGCGGGTTGTGGTATAATCCTGACTTAGTACTCTAAACCATTCGCTTAAGGCAGGCTGATCTAAATCCCCTGCCACCGAGAGGGATGATGTTACGACGAATTACAAGGACTATTTTCGGTGATCCTAACGAACGTGAACTCAAACGTCACCGTGAAGTAGTCGCGCAGATCAAGACCCTGGAAACGCAGTTCGAGCGCCTGACCGAACGGGCGGAGTTCCAGGCCAAAACTGAAGATTTCCGGGCGCGGCTTGCCAAGGGCGAGACGCTGGACGATATATTGCCCGAAGCGTTTGCACTGGTGCGGCGGGCGGCTGTGGTCGCTATCGGCCAGCGCCATTTTGACGTGCAGTTGATCGGCGGCATTGTGCTGCATCAGGGTAAGATCGCCGAAATGAAGACGGGTGAAGGTAAAACCCTGGTCGCTACCCTGCCGCTCTATTTGAACGCCCTGGCGGGCCAAGGCACACATCTCGTTACCCCGAACGATTACCTGTCCAAGTTCGGGTTGCAGCAGATGGGCCGCATCTATCACTTGCTGGGCCTGACCTCCTCGGTTATCCAAAATCGGGGCGGCAACGAAGATATGCACTCGTTCCGCTTTAACCCGGACTGGAACAGCATCGACGCGCGCTTCCAATATCTAGAGCCGATCAGCCGCCGCGATGCCTACCATTGTGATATTACGTATGGCACGAACAACGAGTTCGGCTTTGACTATCTGCGCGATAACATGGTGCTTTCGCTGGATCAGTTGGTGCAGCGCGGGCATTATTTCGCCATCGTGGACGAAGTAGACAACATCTTGATCGATGAGGCCCGTACCCCCCTGATCATCAGTGGGCAGGCCGATCAACCGTCCGATCATTACACGCTGTTTGCGCGGCTGGTGCGCGATCTCAAACCCAGCAGCCCGGCGAGTATCGAGGCCGAAGAACCCGACGGCGATTATGTGGAAGAAGTGCAGTTCCGCAGCGTGTATGTCACCGAGCGCGGCGTGGAAAAAATGGAGCGTAAGCTGGCGCAAGAGGGCAAACTGCACGGTGATAACCTCTACAGCGCCGAAAACTCCGACATGCTGCCCTACCTGGATAACGCCCTGCGCGCCCAGGTGATCTACAACCTCGATAAAGATTACGCCGTGATGAGCGGTCAGGTGATCATCGTGGATGAATTCACCGGGCGCTTGATGCACGGGCGGCGTTTTTCCGAAGGGCTGCACCAGGCCATAGAAGCCAAAGAAGGCGTTGAAGTCCGCCGCGAAAACCTGACGCTGGCAACGATCACCTTCCAGAACTATTTCCGCATGTACGAAAAACTGGCCGGTATGACCGGCACGGCCAAGACCGAAGCGGCAGAGTTCGAGAAAATCTACGAACTGGATGTCACGGTTATTCCGACAAACCTGGATTGCATCCGCGCAGATTACCAGGATCTGGTCTATATGACCGAAAAGGCCAAATGGAAAGCGGTCGTCGATGACATCAAAACGCGCCAGGATCGCGGCCAGCCAGTGCTGGTCGGTACGGCAGCCATCGAAACCAGCGAACGCCTCGGCAAACTGCTTGATCGGGTGGGTGTGACACATCAAGTCCTGAACGCCAAACAGCACGAAAAAGAGGCCCTGATCATCGCGCAGGCCGGGCAGCCGGGCACTGTGACGATTGCGACCAATATGGCCGGGCGCGGTGTTGACATTTTGTTGGGCGGCAACTCTGAAGGGTTAGCCCGCCAAAAACTGCGCAAACGTTTTAACGTGGACATCACCGAAGCTACGCCCGAACAATGGCAGGACGTGTTGACCGAAGCTAAACAAGAATGCGCCCAGGATCGCACTAAAGTGCTGGAGCAGGGCGGCCTGTATGTGCTGGGAACCGAGCGCCACGAAGCCCGCCGTATCGACAACCAGCTTCGCGGTCGGTCGGGCCGTCAGGGTGATCCTGGTGAGAGCCGTTTTTACCTCTCGCTCGAAGATGAACTGATGCGGCGTTTTGGCGGCGACCGGGTCAAGGGCCTGATGA
This sequence comes from Chloroflexota bacterium, assembly GCA_016234525.1. Classification (GTDB taxonomy): domain Bacteria; phylum Chloroflexota; class Anaerolineae; order Aggregatilineales; family Aggregatilineaceae; genus JACRBK01. Next base: position 7,545 of record JACRBK010000340.1, on the reverse strand, counting down.
AATGGGCCGATCTTCCCGAAGATATGCCGCTGGAACATTCGATGGTGTCAAAATCCATCCAGCAGGCGCAAATCCGCGTTGAGGGTTATCATTTTGACATGCGTAAGCGCGTGCTCGAATATGACGACGTGGTGAACAAACAACGCGAGACGATCTACACGCAGCGCCGCCGGGTGCTCAACGCGCAGCCGGGCGAACTACGCGAACAGATTCAGCGTATGATCACCGACATGATCCAAAAGGCGAGCAAACCGCATTTGCAGCATGAGCAGTACGATTGGAACCTGGAAGAACTGCACCGCGCTGCGCTGACGATTTTCCCGGTCCCGCCGAGCATCACGCCGGACACGCTGGCCGAACACACCGACGCTGAAGACGTACAGTTGACACTGGTCAAAGGCGCGCTGGAAGCCTACCAACTGCGCATCACCCAGTTCGGCGCGGAATGGATGGACGAGGCGGAAAAGTATGTCATGCTGATGACCGTCGATCAACTCTGGCAGCGGCACCTGACCGATCTGGACGTGCTGCGCGAGGGAATCGGGTTGGTCGGTTACGGTGGGCGTGATCCGCTGGTGGAATACAAACGCCAGAGTTACGAAATGTGGGGCGCGCTGCAAGAAGAAATCAAGTCGAAGATCGTCCACGATATTTTCCGGGTGATGCCGCGTGAACAGCAGCGTTTACCCCAGGTCCGGCTGTCAAACATTCGTGCAGAGCGCGGCGAACTGCCGCCGGTCCCGGCCCCGGTCCCAGCTTCTTCGCAGGGCGGGCGGGCCGCTGTTCCGGCGGGTGGAAACCAACCCAAAGCGCCCGAACCGATGCGCAATATTGGCATGTATGACAATGCGGGGCGGAATGATCTTTGCCCCTGCGGCAGCGGGAAGAAGTTCAAACACTGCCATTATCCGATTCTCCAACAGCAGCGGCAAACGACTGCCCAAGAAGCGGTCAAGCGCGCACCGGGGGGGCGGCCCCGCCGCTAATGGAGAACACAATCAAACACGGTGTATGGGTAGGGGCAGGGCAACGCAGCGCCGCGCCGCGCCCCTACCAAACCATGCAGTCGTTTTTGATTGTTTCACCCATAAGGATCGGATTTGTAAGTTGTATTGGGTCGGGAGGGAATAAAGGAAGGACACGATGCCAGACGCCGATGACTTCGCCGCCAGCCTGATGGATGATATGGACCCGCGCTTGTTGGAATTGATTCGCACCCGGATCAATTCTTTCATTAAGTGGGATTTAGTGCGCTTCTTCCACGATAATCCGCATACGACCGATACCGCCGACAGCATTGCGCGGTATACCGGGCGGGATGTGCGCACGGTGGAGCCAGAGTTACAACAACTGGCTCGTGACGGCGTGCTGATGACTGAAGACCTGTCAGGGCTGCGCGTTTATACTTTTACGGGCGAAAAAGATGTGCGCGATTTGGTCGCCACGTTTATTCGGGCGTGTGATGACCGGCAGTTTCGCGTCAAAGCGATCTATCATGTCATCCGCAGTTTACGCTAGGGGGTAGGCATGACGACAACACGAATCCCCACCGGCATTTCGGGCCTGGATGAGATGATCAAAGGCGGGTTTTTGCCCCAAACCGCCAACCTGGTCGAAGGCGCGCCCGGCACTGGCAAAAGTACCCTGGGAATGCAGTTTATCCACCAGGGGATCAGCGCGTGTGATGAGCCGGGTTTGATCTTGACCTTTGAGGAGTTTCCGAAACAGTATTACCGCGATGCGGCTAATTTTGGCTGGGACTTTGCCGCGCACGAAGCACAGAACAAACTGCGCGTGATCATGTCTAGCCCTGAAGTCACGGCGGCAGACCTGCGCCAGATCAATGGCCGCATCGAAATGTTAACCGATCAGATCGGCGCGCGGCGGATTCTCGTGGACAGCCTGAGCCACCTGGAACAGCTTACCGCTGACCCGGTGGAACTGCGCCAGATTACCTACGAGTTTATCAACGGCCTGAAACGGTTGGGGCTGACCTCAGTGCTGACCCGCGAAAACGCGGCGCTGCTCGGTGAGACGCCCGACAGTGAAGAAGACCTGGCTTTTGTGGTGGATAGTTATTTGATGCTGCGCTATGTAGAACTGCAAGGGGCGGTGCATAAAGCCCTGCTGGTACTCAAACTGCGCGGCAGTGATCATGCCAAAGACATTCGCCAATATGCGATTACGGGGCGCGGCCTGGAAGTCCGGTCGCGTTTTGAAGGCACGCAGGGCATTATGAGCGGCGCGCCGGTGATGACTCATGCCGAAGCATTCGCGGCGGCATTTCTAAGCCCGCCGGGGGGCAAATCTTAGCGGGGACCGCATGGATGATTTCAGTCTCCACCAGTTTTTGACGATCTATATCTGGTTTGCGCTGAGCGCGCTGTTAGCGTTGATGGGGTTGATTGCGCGGTTTTATGAGCGGCTGTCAAACCAGCGCACCTATTTTCGTTGGTTCTCGCTGCCGATAGTGGCCTTTGCAGCGGCAACGATCCGGCTGACGCAGTTGGATCAAGTGACTGGAGATTCCTGGGCCGATCTGGCGCTGTTGGTAAGCGGGGTGGTGCTGGCGGGTTTGTGCTGGCATATCTATATGTTGATGACCAGCGCCCAAAAAACGGACGGTTCGCCTGCACAAATTTCACTGTTGCAAAGATTTCTGAACATATTACGGCCTGGAACCCGGCACAATAAAACCGGAAATTAACCGTTAAATGAGTCGGATCATTGTAGAATCAAATTATGTCTAACGCCGTGTCCACACTTTTAAGCGCGTCAGCGCCGCTGGCCCTGATGGTGATCTTATGGGTGATGGCTCAGATCAGCCGTCGTTTTGGAGAAGTGACCCACCGCCCACCACTCTACCGGGGATTTTATGTAGCCTTGGGATTGATGTTTTTTCCCTTGGTGGTGCGGCTGCTCAGTATTGGGCAGTCCGAGCCGAAACTGCGCGAGTCAGGACATAACTCGTTAGGGGCGCTGGCGCACGATATCCCATTGGCGGTGGGAATCACGCTGGCGGTTGTGATTGCATGGCGATATTGGGGATGGTTGGTTTATGCCCGTGAAGGGCAAACCCCCACTGGGCCGCGCCAGCCCGATCGTTAAGGTGTCAATCAAGTATCCATATCGAGAGAGCATGGTCGCCCAACCCGTTTACCAGGGTTTTATGCCTGCCCCATCCGTTCCTGGCGCGTCGGAAGTTATTTGTTTGCTCAACGAACGCGGTGTGATTCGTTTTGCCACCCCCGCTACGGCTGATTTTTATGGTTATTCCCTGGATGAACTGATCGGGCGCTCCGGGCTGCGCTTCGTGGCCCCAGAAGACGCTGATTCCGTGAATGCGCGCTGGCAGTCCTGGCGTGCGGACCCGGCGCGGCAGTCGGACGAAATGCGTGTGATGGTGCAGCTTGCTACCGGCCAACGGCTGGCTATCCGCATGACGATCTGGCGGCAGCCCGACAGCAGCGATTTTCTGTTGGTCCACCATATATTTGACGATCTGCAAGACCGGCTGCGCACCCTATACAGTATTCAGGCAGCGGTGGCCAGCACGCTCGAACCTGAAACCGTGCTGGATACAGTGCTGCGCGAGGTCCACCGTTTGATCGCCTGCGGAACCAGCACGATTTTCATTCGTGGGCGCGACGGGTCTGTTTTGGTGCGGCGTTGGCAGCAGGGCAAGCTCGAAAATTTCCGCTCGATCATCCACGAACGCCTTCCCGAATTTCAAACCAGCCGCATTATGCGCGACACCAACCGACCGCTGATTATCCACGATACGGCCACTGATCCACGTTGGGTTAATCTGCCCGATCACCGTCCGATCCGCAGTTGGTTAGGCGCGCCGCTGATTCACCGGGGCGAATTTTTGGGCGAGTTGAATCTCGACAACGTTGATCCCAATGTGTTTTCTCAAGAAGATGCCGAACTGGTCCAGGCGCTGGCGATCCAGGTTGCGGCGGCTTTACACAACGCCCGCCAGTTCGCAGACGAACAGCGCCGCGCCGAAAAGTTCCGCGCCCTGAGCGAAGTGAGCCAGGCGATCAGCCAGCTTGACCTGGACAATGTGCTGGAACTGGTCTATCGCAATATTAATGCGCTGATGGATGCGCGAACCTTTTTCATCGGGCTGCACGACAAAGAATCTGGGCTGATCCGGCTGCGCGGCGCGTATGAGCAGGGGCAGCGCGTTCCTGACGACGTTCTGAACGCCGAAACGGGCCTGAGTGGGATGGTGATCCGCACCAGCCGCCCGGTGATTATTCATGATTCCGAAGCCGAAGGTTTCCCGTCTGAGACGATTATTGATGGGACTATCCCGCGCAGTATGTTGATGATTCCGCTGATCACAAAAGATGAAGTGATCGGGGTTATAACGGTGCAAAGCAGCGAGCCGAATACGTACACGGCAGAAGATGTCGAAGTGTTGGAGATCATCGCGGGCAATATCGCCACCGCTGTCAGCAACGCCCAACTTTATGATCAGGTCGTAGGGCAGATGCACGTCCTGGCGGCGCTGCACGAAATGAGCCTGGACCTCGCCGCGCTGCAAGACCCGGACGAAGCCGCAGCGCGGGTGACTCGTACTGTGTTAGAACTGTTCAGGCCCGATGAAGTCCGGCTGTGTTTGTGTTATGACGCGCAGTGGGAACCTAAAACCTGGATCGCTACCGATGACCGCGATCCGGTCGAGGTGGTGATGCGCCTCGGTTTGGCGAAACATCTGCCGGTCGAGCAGGTGCGCCAGACCAATCAACCGCTGGTGCTGGCTCACCCGAACGATTATCCTGGTCTTGAAACCGTATTTGATACGCCCTGGCCGGTGCGTTCGGCCCTGGTTTTCCCGGTAATTCGCGGCGATCAGCGGTTGGCGACGCTCAGCTTGCTCTATTCTCAGCCGCAGTTTTTCGCGCGTGACCGGCTGCGTAACCTGGAACTGCTGTGCAGCCAGGTGGCTACCGCGCTGCAAAATGCGCGCTCAACCGTCGCGCTGCGCCGCCGCCTGGACGAAGTGAGCGCCCTGCACGATCTGGCCCGCGAAGTGAGCGGCATGGAAACGCTGGATGAGATCGTACAGCGTGTCGTGGACCGGATGCGCGAGGTTTACCAGTGTAAATCCGCGTCGATTGCCCTGGTGGACCCCACCGGGATGCAGGTGGTCACGCTGGCGGCGTCGGGCATGGACCCGCGTTATATCGAACAAGCGCGTTTTGCCGTCGGGGAATATGTGGCGGGTGAAGTTGTCACCACCGGGCGAGTGATTTATGTCCCTGACACTGCCGCCGATCCCAATTTCCGCATTGTAGACCCCAATATTCGCTCACTGATGGTTGTTCCGCTGACGGTGCATGGCCGTGTGATCGGCACGATGGGCATCGATGGCGCGGTTCCGCACGCTTTCACGCCCGATCATGAGCAGGTGTTGACGATTGCGGGTGGGCAGATCGCGGCAGCGATTGAGACGGTGCGCCTGCTGCAACAGGCCCGCGCGCATTCGCACCAGTTGGCGCAGGCTAACGAGCAGCTTTCGGCTCAGGACGAACTGCGCCGCGAATTGATCTATCAAGTCAGCCACGACCTGCGCGGCCCGCTGCAAATTGTCTATGGTTATGCCGACATGATGCGGGATGAAATGTTGGGGCCGGTCACGCAGACCCAAAAAGAAATTTTGTCGATGATGCTCAAACGCAGCCGGGCGATTGAGGCTCTGACCAAAGATATTATGGCGGCCCGGCCTATCAGCAGTGATACGCTCGACCTGGCCCGCGTTAACCTGACCGAAGTCAGCCAGCACGCGCTGACCGATGCGCAGATGGTCTGCAAAGACCCGCGGTTTCGCTTCGAGGCTCAGTTGGCCCCTGTTGATCTGTGGGTCGAAGCCGATTATAACCGGCTGAGCCGGGTGTTTGACAATCTGATCGGCAATGCCATAAAATTCTCACCTAACGGAGGTCTGATCTTGCTGCGCACCGAACACAGGGTTGAAAGCCAGTGTGTGCGTATCTATGTGACTGACCAGGGGATCGGCATTCCGTCTCAAAAACTGCCGTATATTTTTGAGCGGTTTTACCGGGGCGACAAAGCGTTCCGCCAGCGGTTCGAAGGGACCGGCCTGGGCTTGTTTATTGTGCAGCAAATCGTAGAGGCTCATCGCGGTAAAGTGTGGGTCGAAAGCGATGAGGGCGCAGGCAGTACCTTCTGTATTGAACTGCCGCTGCTGGATCATTCCCAAGGTTCGTAAGAAAGGTGTAGAGAACTGTGGCATTCAACGTCCTATCCATCATTGACCGCAGCAGCGACATCTGGAAAGCATTGTGGGCGTGGCCCAAAATCGAACTGCACCGTCATCTCGAAGGCTCGATCCGGCTGACGACTTTGATCGATGTGGCTCGCGAGTTTGATATCACCCTGCCTTCCTATGACGCTGAAGACCTGCGCCAGTATGTCCAGGTGACCGACAGTGACGAATCCAGTTCATTCGCCTTCTTGCGCAAGTTCGACGTGCTGCGCAAATTTTACTGCTCGCTGGATATTGTGCGGCGTATCACCCGCGAGGCCGTCGAAGACGCGGCCAAAGACAACATCAAATATATGGAACTGCGTTTTACGCCTCATGCGTTGGCGCGCCAAAACAACCGCCCCTATACCGAAGTGATCACCGCCGTGTGTACCGAAGCGCGGCAGGCCGAGCGCGACTTTGGCACGCGCGTGCGGCTGATCGTCTCGGTCAACCGGCACGAGAGCGTGGAGATTGCCGATCAAGTGCTGAACGCCGTGCAAGAGGCCGATCAAGCCCATTGTTCGCTGGTGGGCATGGACCTCGCCGGGCAAGAAGTCGGGTTTTCGGCGCTGCCGTTTAAGAGCGTTTTTGAACGCGCCAAAGCCGCCGGGCTGTTTATCACGGTTCACGCGGGCGAATGGGATGGCCCGAACAATGTACGCGAAGCGGTGGAAGTGCTCAACGCGGATCGCGTAGGACACGGCGTGCGCTCGGTGGAAGATTCGCGGGTGATCCAACTGGTGCGGGAGCGCCGCGTCACGCTCGAAGTTTGCCCTACCAGCAATATGCAGAGCGGGGTAGTCTCCGAACTTTCGCAGCACCCGCTGATCGATTTGACCTATCTCGGCGTGCCGACCACGATCAACACGGATGATCCCGCCATCAGCAATATCAGCCTGACCGATGAACTTGTGCTGGCGCATCTCGGTTTGGGGCTGACGCTGCCGATCATCAAGGGGAACATTCTCAACGCAGCGTATGATGCGTTTTTGCCCGATCACGAGCGTGCCGCCCTGGTCACCGAGTTTCGTACCGCGCTCGGTATGGACGACACGCTGATGCGCCCCCCCTGGAAGTTATAAGCGATCAGCGATCATGAGCCTCACCCTGGCCCTTCTCCGTTGCATAGAGAGGGGCTATTTGTTAGTCCGGGCATTTTTGCAGCCCGTCGCCAACTGCCCCATACTATCAACCGACGTTGCAACAAAACCGAATTATCCGCGTAATTCATTTATAGAGTTGCAGGAAAATGATTCCTACCT
>JACRBK010000019.1 GCA_016234525.1 Chloroflexota bacterium | reverse complement strand
TTCGAGGGGGTATGGCGATGAACAAAAACAAGCGTGTTTTGGTGATCGGCAGCGGCGGGCGCGAACATGCCCTGGCCTGGACTCTCGCTCGTTCGCCGCGTGTGGAGCGGGTCTATGTCGCCCCTGGTAACGGCGGAACTGAATGGGCGGCGAATCCCGGCGCTCAGGGATTACAGCCGCGTGCCGCGTGCGAAAATGTGCCGCTGGCGGTGGACGATTTCGCCGGACTGCTGGCTTTTGCTCGCCACTTTTATATTGATCTCACTGTTGTAGGCCCCGAAATTCCGCTCGCGGCGGGCATTGTCGATGCATTCCAGGCCGCAGGGCTGGCGATCTGGGGACCGAGTCAAGCGGCAGCGCAGTTAGAAGGCTCCAAATCATTCGCCAAAGATTTCATGCGGCGGCAGGAGCTTCCTACCGCAGATTATGGCGTTTTTGAGGATTATGAGACCGCCTGTAGATTTGTGGAAAACTTCGGCGCGGCGGTGGTCGTAAAAGCAGATGGGCTGACAGCCGGAAAGGGAGTCATCGTCTGTGATTCAGTAGATGAGGCCAAAAAAGCGCTGCATCAAATGTTAATCGAGCGCATTTTTGGCGATGCAGGCCGCCGGGTGGTCATCGAAGCGCGGCTGAGCGGGTGCGAGGTTTCCGTCTTGGCATTTAGTGACGGCAAGACGGTAATCCCGATGCCTGCTGCACGCGATCACAAACGGATTTACGACGGCGACGCAGGGCCGAATACCGGCGGTATGGGAGCCTATACTCCTACGCCGGACGTAGACCCGGCCCTGATTGCCGAAGTACAGCGCACGATTCTTCAGCCCGCCGTAGACGGAATGGCCGCTGAAGGAATGCCCTATATAGGGGTGTTGTACGCCGGGCTGATGCTAACCGAAATTGGCCCGCAGCTTTTAGAGTTCAACTGCCGTTTTGGGGACCCCGAAACACAGGTGATTTTGCCGCTGCTCGAAACCGATTTTTATACTATCTGTGAAGCCTGCCTATCCGGCACATTGGACCAGATGGCTGTGCATTGGCGTTCGGAAGCGTGCGCCACCGTTGTGCTAGCATCACCTGGTTATCCGCGCAGTTATCCGACCGGGTTGGCGATTCGCGGCCTGGAATGCTGCGCCGATCTCACCGATTTGATCGTGTTCAGCGCCGGAACAACGCGCCAGGGGTCAGATCTATTTACCGCAGGCGGGCGAGTAATGGCCGTGACGGCGGTAGGCGCTGATCTGTCGGCGGCGCTGCGGCAGGCTTATGCGGGTGTAGAGAAAGTAGTTTTTGATGGGATGCACTACCGGCGCGATATTGGCGGCGATTTTCGGGCAGGGGGCGCAAATTGACTCAACCCAGCCGTTATACACAAGCCGGAGTCAACATTGACGCCGGGCAGCAAGCCGTAGCGCTGATGTCCGCCGCGATCAAAGCCACCTATGGCCCTGAAGTGCTGTCCGATACCAGGGCCTTCGGTGGTTTATATGATGCATCTGGGCTGGCGCAGATGTCCGGCCCAGTGCTGGTCGCTTCTACCGACGGGGTTGGGACCAAAACCAAAGTGGCAGCGCGCCTGGACCGGTGGGACACCATCGGCCACGATATTGTGAATCACTGTGTAAATGATATTCTGGTGCAAGGCGCGCGTCCTCTGTTTTTTCTGGACTACGTCGCAAGCTCCCACATTGATCCAGTGGTGATCGCTACCGTGGTTAAAGGAGCGGCGCACGCGTGCCAGGCAGTAGGCTGTGCCTTGTTAGGCGGCGAAACCGCTGAAATGCCCGGCGTGTATGAAGCCGGAGAGCTTGATCTGGCCGGGACGATTGTCGGGGTAGTCGAACGCGAGCGCCTGATTAACGGCAACCGCATCGAGGCAGGAGATGTGATCCTGGGGCTGCCATCGGTCGGGCTGCACACCAACGGCTATTCGTTAGCACGCGCGGCGCTGGCCGACCTGGATTGGAGCGAATCACTGCCCGAACTGGGCGGCACAGTGGGAGATGCCCTGCTTGTGCCGCACCGGGCTTACCTGGACCCTGTTCAAAAATTGTGGACAGCGGGCGTAGACATTCGAGGCTTGGCACATATCACCGGGGGTGGGATTGTGGATAACCTGCCGCGCATCTTCGCGCCAGGGGTGGGCGCACTGATCCGGCGTGGGACATGGCCGGAACTGCCGATCTTTGGCCTGATCCAACGAACAGGGCAGGTAGCTACTGACGAGATGTTCCGCGTTTTTAACATGGGGCTGGGAATGTTGTTGGTTATTCCGCCCGCTCAAGTAAATCTCGTTCGCCAGACTCTCGCCGATGAAATCTTTACCGTCGGCGAAATAGTGCAAGGAGAATCAATGGTAACGGTCATTTAGAGAAAATTCTCCCGCACAAAAAAAATCAACAAAAACCGGGCTAAAAACTAGCCCGGTTGTCATATCAAGGGAAAGATGGATCAAGGAGGTGCTGACTAACAGCATCCTACTGCATCGGCAGGGGCAGGAGACTGATCCTGGGCCACCGGACGGCGAACGCTGAGCAATTTCCGCAGCGGCGCGGTGACGTTCATCTTCGGCAGCGCGAACGCGGTATTCTGATGTTGAGCTAAGGCGCGCTCATTCTGGATGCGGACACGCTCGGTCATCGGGGTCATTGGTGCAAACATGGTGGGTTCCTCCTCACACTGTCCCGCTCATTCATTACACCCATAGTATACGAGACCGGGTGAGACAAAT
>JACRBK010000348.1 GCA_016234525.1 Chloroflexota bacterium | reverse complement strand
GCCTGGGCGGCTATCGCTGGGGCGAGGCGCGCAAAAAAGCTCTGCTGGAACAAGAAGCGCGCACAGCAGGAGGGCGGTAATCATGCGACCTGTTGACCTGGCGCGGCTCTTTTTGTTGGCTGCCCTGTGGGGCGGATCGTTTATTTTCATGCGCGTGGCTGCACCCGTCTTAGGTCCGATTGTGTTAGTCGAGGCGCGGGTGCTGATCGCCGGGCTGGTGTTGTTAGGTTATGCATCAGCGGCCCGACAGCGACTTGATTGGCGCCAGCATTGGCGGTTATACGCGGCGGTCGGTCTGCTCAATTCGGCGGTTCCGTTTGTGCTGATCGCAACGGCGGAACTGCATTTAACCGCTTCATTGGCGGCGACGCTGAATGCGACCAGCCCGTTATTCGGGGCGCTGATCGCTGCCGCCTGGATCAAAGAGGCTTTGACGCTGAAAAAACTGGCCGGGATCGCGCTGGGCATTGCCGGAGTTGCTCTAGCGACGGGTGCAGGACCCCTGGCACTGTCGGGCGCAGTACTTTTTTCGATGGCCGCTTCGCTGTGCGCGGCGGGCTTTTATGGGCTGGCGAGTACCTTCACGCGGCGTAATGCGGCAGGTGTGCCGCCGTTGGGGATCGCGGTGGGCAGCCAGTTAGCCGCCAGCGTGTTTTTGATGCCGCTGGTCCCGGTGGCCCTGCCTGCCGAATCTCCATCCGCCAAAGTGATTTTGTGTGTGCTGGCATTGGCGTTATTCTCTACGGCGCTGGCCTATGTGCTCTATTTTCGGCTGATCGCTGACATCGGGCCGACCAATGCGCTGACCGTCACCTTTTTGCTGCCAGCTTTCAGCATGATCTGGGGTGCGCTGTTTCTCGGTGAACTGATCACCGTCCCGATGCTGACCGGCTGCGCGGTGATTCTCATCGGGACAGCGCTGGTGACGGGCGTACTGCCGCGAGGCGCGATCGTTCTCCGGCGGCGTCTTGTCGGCGTGGATGGCGAAGGGATTTGAGTGAATAGAGTGGTTAGTTGTCCATAAAAACAGGCGGCAGCGAAGGCTGTTTTTACTAAAAACTAACCACTAAAGACTCGTTTGATCCGGTTAAGAGACTTCAGAGGGGAAGTATGATCGTTACTACGACGGTTCAAGAAGTGCGGGCAGCGCGGCGAGATGATCCCTGGCTGACGTGGGGATTGATCCCTACGATGGGGACGCTGCACGAGGGGCATTTATCGTTAGTGCGGCGAGCGCGGGCCGAAAATGACCGGGTGGGCGTGAGTATTTTTGTCAATCCGATCCAGTTTAACCGGCGCGACGATCTCGACGCTTATCCCCGCCAGTTAGAACGTGACTGCGAACTGCTGCGGACCGAAGGGGTTGATCTGGTATGGGCGCCGCCTGAAGATGAAGTGTACCCGCCCGGTTACCAGACTTATGTCGACCTGGAACAGATCACGCTGCCGCTTGAAGGCGCGTCACGTCCGGGGCATTTTCGGGGCGTGGCGACGGTGGTCGCCAAGTTGTTTAACGTCTTTGAACCGACGCGCGCCTATTTCGGGCAAAAAGACGCGCAGCAGGCCGCTGTACTTCGCCAGATGGTGCGCGATCTGGCTTTTAACCTGGAAATGGTGATCTGCCCGATTGTGCGCGAACCGGATGGCCTGGCGATGAGCAGCCGCAATCTGCGCCTGAAATCAGATGAACGGCAGGCGGCGTTGGTGCTGCACCGCGCGCTCAAAGCGGCAGAGTCAGAATGGCAGCAGGGGCGGCGGGAAGCCGGGCATCTGCGCACGACCATGCAGCAGGTGATCGAAGCTGAGCCGCTGGCCCGGCTGGATTATGTCAGCGCCGCCGATCCAATCTCGCTGCAAGAATTAGCGGGGAATGCCGAGCATGTGCTGCTGAGTATGGCGGTTTTCATCGGGGCAGTGCGGCTGATCGATAATTTCGTGCTGGGCGGGCAGACTGAATAGAACCAAATACCGAATAGAACCAAATAACACCATTGATCTTGTCACCCGTCTTGATGCGCATTACATTCGGTTTGAGTCAATGATTCAAGAGGGTGCAGTCATGAATATCGGAGTATTAGCGCTGCAAGGCGCTTTCATTGAACACGAAAAAACACTGCGCAGCCTGGGTGCAAACGCTGTCGAGGTGCGCCTTCCCGCGCAGTTAGATGACTTGGACGCGCTGATCATCCCTGGCGGCGAAAGCACCACCATCGGCAAGCTCGCGGTAGCATATCGCCTGTTGGAACCTTTGTACCGATTCGCCATTAGCAAGCCGGTATGGGGAACCTGCGCCGGAATGATCATGTTAGCAAAAGACATTGGGCGCGATCAACCTTTGATCGGTGTGATGGATATTCAGGTGAACCGTAACGCCTTCGGGCGGCAGGTGGACAGTTTCGAAACTGATTTGACCGTACCGGAACTTGGCTCGGACCCGTTCCGCGCTGTGTTTATCCGCGCGCCGCTGGTGACCGGAGTCAGCGCGGGGGTGCAGGTTTTGGCCCGGCTGCCGGAAGGCGGGATCGTCGCGGTGCGGCAGCGGCATTGGCTGGCAACGGCCTTTCATCCCGAACTAACGCCGGATGATCGATTCCATCGCTATTTCTTGGAGATGGTTGGCGGGTAACGTCCAGTGGCTAATCATCGTCGGAGGGCGGTGGAGGCGGCAGCCAACCAAACGGCGTTTCATCTTCAGGCGGGTGGGCGCGTGGTCGCCCGCTCGAACGACGCGGAAGCCGGGGCAGCGCCAGACGCAGACGCCGGTTTTTTTTGAGACGCCCCAGGCGGCGTAAATTCCCGGCGAAAAAGAGGCGGTCACGCGGCAGTTCGGTTTGCAGCGCAATCTGAGCGATTCCGCGCGCCACAATATCGACGGGCAAAGGGGCGCGCCGCCCGAAAAATACGCGCAGTAGAGGCAGCGATCCGATCCGCGAGAGCAGGGCGAAAAACAATCCGCCGCTTTGTTGGCGATCAAACAGGATCGGGGCGCGAACGACCGCCCAGCGCAAGCCGCTGCTGCGCAAATATTCTTCTGCGGTACGTTTGCTGCGCAAATATTCGATGGATACACCCGGCGGATTAGACACGGTGCTGAGCAGCACAAAATAGGGAACACCGTCGCTGATCGCCATGCTGATCGCGTTGCGGGCCGATACCAGATTGATTTGCTGGAAGGTTTGGCCGTGTTCGGGTTGGGCGTGCAGACTGCCCACCAGATGAATCACCACGCCATGCCCGCGTGATCGCCCTTTCAGGCTGGCGATGTTCCAGACATCCCCATAGACCAGGCGAACATGGCGGCGCAGTGTTCCCAATTTTTCTTCATGATCCGGGCGCACCAGCACCGTCACATCGGCCCCTGCGTTAACCAGTTCGGTCACCACACGCAGCCCGATAAAGCTCGTAGCCCCGGTCACAAATACTTTATTCCAGTTGCGCCTTGCCATCCCCGTTTAATTTCCCCGTTCTGCTGAACCGCACACTGCACCATTCTAGCGGGCAGGAGAACGGCGGTCAATTGCCCATCCGATAATCAGGGAGTTGATGGGGTGGGCGGTTCGGCGGGTACGGGCAGCGTGTCAGGCTCTGTTGGGGCGGGAGTCGCAGGCGCGGTTGCTTTTTCTGAAGCAGAATCAAGCGCAGCAGGCGCGGGCGGCGTAACGCTGGGTGTGGGCGGTGTTGGCGTCCCCTCTTGAGTACGGGGCTTGCTCTTGGTACGCGATCTAGAAAGCAGCCGCTCGGCCAGGTCGCGCACCTGGCTGAAGGTGGTCGGCTTGAGCAGCACCAGATCGGCATCATCATGGATCAGATCGGCCATACGCGGGTCGGCAGAGGCGACGATCACGCGGGTTTCTTTCAGGCGTTCGTCCTGTCGAATCTGGCGCAGCAGGTCGGTGCCGACGACTTCGGGCAGGTGCAGGTCCAAGATAACAATCTTGGGTATGCTGGTTTTCAACCGCTCTTGGGCTTCGCTGCCCGTCGAAATCACTTCGGGTTTAAACCCCAATACTTCGAGCGCCTTGGCGAAAATCACCGAAGCGTCGAAATCGTCCTCGATCACGAGCGCCAGACCTTTATCTTCAGGCACTTCACTCATTACATTGTCTCCAATTCTTCGCCTTGTGGCTCTTCTTGCGCCTTGACCAATGGCAGCAGCACCGTGAACGTGCTGCCTTCGCCCAACTTGCTGGCAACTGTCACATCACCGCCGAGCAGATTGGCTAATTGACGCACAATCGCCAATCCTAACCCGGTTCCTGCATGTCTACGTGTCACCGTGCCGTCTACCTGGCGGAACGCTTCGAAAATATAAGTGAGTGCGTCTTCAGGCATTCCGGCCCCGGTGTCAATCACTTTGAGCGCCCAGTGTTCCGGATCAGGACTGCTGACATGAACCGTCACCGATCCCTTTTGGGTGAACTTGACAGCATTTCCGACCAGATTAACCAAAATTTGGTGGAGGCGCTGGGCATCGCTGCGAAGTTGATCCGGTACGTTATCATCCACTTTCGTGATAAATTGCAGCCCTTTTTGCTCAGCCAGGACCTGCATCATCGATTCCAGGTCGTTGAGCAGTTCTTTCACCGAGAAATTATATGGGTTGATACGAAGCTGCCCGGCTTCGATCTGCGCCTGATCAAGAATGTTGTTGACCAGATTCAGCATTCGTTTGGTGTTCGCCATAATCCGGTCCATCGTGGAGGTTTGCGGCTGCGACAGCGGGCCATAGACCGCTTCTTTGAGCATGTCGCTGTAGCCCAAAATAGCGTTTAGAGGCGTGCGCAGTTCGTGTGAGGCGGTGGATACAAACGCGCTTTTCATACGTTCGAGTTCGGCCTCGCGGGTGAAATCGCGCAGTACCATCACATTCCCCATACGATCCCCTTCGTTGGTGCGGACGGCGGCCACACTGACCGAGAAGGTCTTTTTGCCCAACTGGAAACGAGTGCCAGTGCGCGGCGCGTCCTGGTCTTTGAGCAGCGTTACCAGGGTCGCGCGGTCTGCCGGGGTGACACGCTCAGCCATCAGCGTTTCAACATCTTTACCCGCGATCTGTTCGGTGGGCATGTCGATATATTGGGAGAGGGCCGGGTTGGCGACCATCACTTTATCATCGTTGTCAAAAACGATCACACCGTCGGCTATACTTTCAAGAATGGCCTGGTTTTTGCTCGACTCAGCCTGGACGCGGAGCAGTGCTTCGGCCAGGTCGCGGGTGCGGTCAGCCACACGCTGATCCAACTCGCGGTTGATGGCTTGCAGTTCGACCAGGGCGCGCTCCAGGCTGCGTGCCGAAAGCCACGATACCAGTGCAATGACGAAGAAGCCCAAGATAGCCGGAACGTTGGGAACGATCTCGGCGCTCACGGCGAGAATGCTGGCGACGATTCCCACCAATGCCGCTGCGATAAAACTGGTATAGGGCAGCAGCAGCACGCTTGCCATAATGATAGGAATGGCAAAGATAAATGTGCTGCGCCCGCTGGCAATTTCTATTGGTTGATCGGCAAAGGCCGACACGGCAATGAGCAGCAGTAAAAACAACGCGCTCGCTAATGCCCCAGAACGGTAGTGGTTGATCGCAAAAATGATCCCCACCCCGGCCAACATAATCAGCCCACTTGCCAGCAGCAGCACACCTTCCCACGCTTGACCAGCGCTGCCCAACAAGAGTGCCACGAGGGTGAGAATAACCATTGCGAGGTCTAGCCCACCGACCCCCAGCAGCAGGATATTTAGCAGCTTGCGGCGGCGCGCATCGCCAGAGTCTGTGGTAGGAACGTCAATCAGGCGGTTGATTACTTTGATCATGGTTCTATCCCTGCTCGACTAACATGAGTGCGCTGAGAATCGCTGAGCGCACCAGGTGAATGGGCGAATACAGGCATTTTACAATCCACAACGGCGGATAGGGCGGATCAGCGTGATCGGCTAACCATGTCGCGCCGCGTTTGAGCGCTGACTCTGGCACGGTGTGTCCGTGCCGTTTCCAGATCGCCAGAGCTTGCAGACAGTAAGCGGTTTCTTCGGCGGTGGGCATATAGTAGCCCCAGGAACCGTCAGGGTTTTGAGTCTCTAAAATCCAGTATACGGCATCTTCGAGGGTGGTGTCATCTAATCCCACCACATTCATGATGGCATGGGCCGTGGAATAATAGGGTGAGGTGTGCCACTTATCGAACCAGAATAATTTCATGGTTTGCACGCGCCGCAAAAACAGCACGATCTTAAAGACGCGGGAATCATCAATGCCCAGGCCCGCCTCACGCAGCGCCCCTAAAATATGAATATTGGCGCTGATCGAAGGATTAGATTCGATAGGATAACAGCGGAACCAGTCGGACTCTTCGTAACTCTTGATCGCGTCCAGGTCCATCTGGCAGCAGTAGCGCGCCAGGACTTCAAAAACCAGCCCGGTATCGTCGCCATCGTTGGCTGAATATCCCGTTGAGAAACCAACACCTTTGCCGGGCCGCCAGGCGTTCTTCAAAAACTCAGCATGAGGTTGGCAGAGCGCCAAAATCTCAGGATCAAGCGGCCTGATCAGCGAGAGATTCCACAGCGTCCAGGCGCGCTCGAAAACATCAAACGGGGCAAACGCCGGTACAGCGCCTTCGTTGGCGGTGGCGCGCAGATATTCTAGCGCTCGCTGATCTTCGCGCCGCACATGAATCGCGAAATAGGCGGTGGCGGATGGGCTGTGACCGATAGATCCGTTGCTTTCTTGCAGGTTGTCTATATCTAACAGGTGTTGGCCGTCTGGACCTGCCATCTCAGCAGAGAAAGCGGTGCTGACAAAACGATTCACCATGCCACCCGGCAGCCGGGCCAGTTTGAGCGCCCGATAGCGTGTCAGGTCGGCCAGGATGCCGTCATTTTCTGCCGGGAGAATCCCTAACTGGATCGCTTCGCTCATTAGCGTGGGGGCGATCATCTCAAATCCGACAGTTGCCCCAGCAGGATCGGCCTGCAATCCTTTAGAGATCACATTAAGCGCCATTTGCGCGCGCTGCCAGCGGGTACGATCCTGCGGTTTGCCATAACGGGCCAACGCCGTCATGGCCGCTAGGGTGCAGATCAGGCGATCATGATAATAAGTGGGTTGAGGCGCGCCCCAACTGCCGTCAGCAAGTTGATGTTGGCGGAGCCATTCCAGCGCTGACTCCCCATGCGGTTCTCCCAATTCGCTCAACCGCGCGACCCACGCGGTGTCATAGGGAGACTGGCTCACCTGTCCTGGTCCGACATCCCGCAGCAGTTGGCAAATGCTTTGGTGTAGATTCATAAAAGTCCCCGGCTGATGCCGAAAGTGTTATGACGAAGCGTCGTCGAATTCGCGTGGCAGCAGGACCTGCGGCAGCGGATACCAATAACCCGCCGGCTTTCGTTTTACGCCGAGTCCACACGTACCACCGATATTTTGGCGATAGAAGCTGCGCATGATATTCCATTCATCGGCGGGCAGCGAGCTGTAATCAGGTTCACTGTCGCGGCGGTTGAATAGATGATCGTATAGAATCGCGCGTAACTGCGGCTCATTCAGATAGGGCGACGGGCTGACCGTAAAATAGAGGTCTTCGCTGCCCGTAGCGATGAGCGGCATATCAAAAGCGCAAAACTTATCGAAGCCGATAAAAATATCTACCGGAGGGACATATTCTCCATAGTACATCTCGACCAAAGCGCGTTTGTCAGGCGTTTTGCCGTGTTCGAGATAATATTGGACCGCCAGTTCGCCGGTCGTCTCTGCCGCGTCGTGCGCAAAAACGCCGAAAAACAGTTTGTGACGCTCGTGATGAGCCGTGCGCGCTGTGAGATCGTCGAATAAGTCCGAAAGATAAGCATAAGGGGTCGGCCCGAAATATTTACGGTGATCCCCATAAAAACGCACACGCACCTCGTACTGGTCATAGAATGCTAATAACGCCGGTTTGCGGCACAACTCGACCAGCCCATTCGCGGCCAATTCCATATATTCTGGCCCGCGTTCGAGCAGGTCAGGGCCGAAGATGGGGGTCAGCAGATTCTCAACGCCATGATCAAAGATCATCTGGTAAAGCTCAAGATGGCGTTGTTCCGATACGGCGATGTATTCCGCGAACGAGTTTTCGCCGGACTGCTGGCCGTGCTCCAAAATAAACCAGCGTCGGGTTCCATTGATCGGAAACACGCAGACTTTCGGCCCATTGGCGCGCACTATTTGCGCGATCTGGGGAGTAGGTTGAGACATGAATGCAGCGGCTTCCAAAGTTTATTTCCTTCCTCGCCCCTGGCCCGGTATAGGAAAAAAGGCCGATGTGTGCGTCATATAGTCTGCATAGCCGGGTAGGTTTTCGCTGAGCAGAACCTCTTCTTGCCGGGCGGCCCCAGAAAAATCCCAAAAGGCATAGATCATGATCAGCAGGGTAGGCACCGCCGGATTGATCAGAAAACAACCGATGACGATCATAAAAAACGACGTAAAAACCGGGTGCCGGATAGTGGCATAGGGGCCGTTGGTGATGATCTGGTGTTCGGGTTGCAGTTCGACACGCTCGGCATAAAACTGTTTCAAACTATCGCGCGACCACCAGTTCAACCCCAGACCGCCCAACGCGATCAACAACCCCACCGCCTGGATGATCAGCGCCCAACGCGCCTCAATCGTCACGCCCAACCCCGGCAGCAGAACCGGCTGGACGATCATCAAGACGGCGGCGGTGAGCAGCATGATGGTATAGTCCCAACTGCGACCACTGCCTTCAGCGCTGCGCTCTTGATCATAGCGGGCGATTGAGAAAAAGTCCTTGATATAAAACACGCCAATAATCAGTAAAAGCCCTGCCGATTGGTATATTCCGGTGAGCATTAAGATTTCCTCCAGCTATTCTGCTGTTATTTTCTTCCCTGTATTCCACAACCGCCCGACCAACAAGGCATGAAATACGACCGTCACAATCATCACCAACGGGATGTAAATGCTGGGATCAGTCAGAACATACGATTCGGATTCATCCATCACCGCATCCCAGAACAAAAACACGCTGATAATCTGTATCGCGTCTAGCAGCACGTAAGGGATAAAAACCGCCTCTACCATCCTTCTGAGGCGCTGCTGTTCCAGTGTCGCCAGCAGATAGGTAAATACTGCGATCCCTAGGGCCAGTTCCCAAACGACCTCTAACCAGATAAAGACTCCCGTGTACAGCGCAAACGCCAGATCGAGACTGAACCGGGGAAGCTCATAACCAGGGCGGCGAGCAGGCTGGCGCAGGCAGCGCAGCACAATGATCGCTAATGGAATCAGCAGCACAGCCCGGATCAGGTACGCTACACGCAGCGCGCTAGTATTATCTCCCAGGATATATACGGCGATCTGAGGGATAGAGTGATTGTACCCCAGGAAAGGCTCATCGGGACCGCGCCAGGGATACGTATCGCCGATCTGAGTCAGCAGGTGGAAATAGGCTTTATGCTGCTCCCACCCATAATCGACGCCCATGATCACGATCGTGATGCCGCACACGGCCACATAAATCACCCCCGCCAGCCCAATCAGCCGGGCAAAAAAACGGTAGCGTCCAAGCAGCAGCGGAATGGCAGCAGCAAAAGCCCACTGGGGTTTGATCTGCGCGATCACCGACAGCCACAACACTGCCGGTCCCAGGCGTTCGTTGATCACGGCCTCGATCAAGAGAGTTGCCAGCAGCGCGGTCAGCAAATACACATTCAGGTAGGCCATATCGTTCCAGAAAACAGCGAAGACCAACCAGGCGGGCAGCGTCCAGGCCAGCATCGCCCGGCCCTGTTCGATCCCCCACTGTTTGAACATACGATCCCAGCGCAAAAATAGCAGCGTATAGATCAGCAGGTGCAGCACAATATGGACCAGGGCGGCAACGGGTTTGGACATCCACAAAAATGAGACAAATGTCAGCGCGAACGAGGGCGCGTACTGGTAAAACTCCATGTGTTGCAGAGGCAGCGATGGGTAAAGATCGCGCTGATCAGTCACATCACGCGCCGCATCGAGGTAGATGCGCAGATCATCCGGGTAGAGTTCGGGATCGAACACGATAGCGACCTGGGCCAGCAGGCGAAACACGGCAAAAATAATCGCGGCCCACAGCAGGCGGCGAAACAGTTTGGAACTGGATCGCTTCTGTTTCAAATAGGAAGTGTCGTAGAAACGCCCTATGAAATTCACAAATGCCCCCCGTGAAAAAAAAGTTTTAAACAAAAGTTCTGTAGGAATGCGGTAGCGCTGCGTCTTGTTATTCTATTAGCTCATCCACCGGGCAAACTGGCGAAATAACCGCCGGTCGGATACAAGAGCAATATGGTTATTGGTCAGCATTTCAAAGCCTAACCGCTCTTTAAGATCATACGCGCCGCTGCCGCCGTAAAGCGTGCGCGCGCCTGACTCAATTGCCGCGCGGATCGCCGCGTAAAAGAGTTGGAAATAGGCATACCGCACGTCGTAATCCAGGCCGAGCAGAGTCAGGCAGCAGGCGTCGCCGTCGAACAGCAGCAGCCCGCAGCCCACCAATCGCTCGCCGATTTCAGCCGTCAGCCACACCGCCGGAACCAGCGCGGCGTTTTCGAGGATCGCCTGGGCATGAATCTTGGGGGCGGCCCCATGTTCTTGTTCCACGCGGCGGATCAGCGGCAGCGCATCGTCCAGGCGGGTGGGAACAGGCGCGGTTTTGATCTCGATGCCGGCATCCCTGGCCCGGTTGAGATGCCGGTGATAGTCTTTGCGCATCGACTTCGAGAGCGATCCCAGATAACTTTCAAAATCAGGCCAGTGGAGTTGCAGCGCTGTTCCCGCATCGGCGATGCTGGATACTTCAAAACCATCCGGCCAAACCGGGGGCTGATGTTCGGTGTCAACCCAGTCGAATAAAAGATAGGAAACATGATGCTGCTGTGCGATAGCGCGCACCGCCTGGACCATCACCATAAGTGCCCTATCGCGGAGCGGGGAGGTGGGCAGCACAAAACCGCTGTAATCGGCCACCGGAGCGCGGCAAATGAGCAGCGGCCAACGCCGCAAGATGGCGCTAAGTAGGATATTCAGCGGGGCCGGGGCGGGCCAGGGTTCCTGGCGCGTCAGCCAAAACGTGCTGCGGGCAACGGGCTGACCGTCGAGAGATAATAAAATATAGACTGGTGTTATGCCTGCCAGCACTTTTTCGCCGAACTGATACCAGCGGTAGCTGGCGAACGGCTGCCCTACTGCCAGGTGATCCCAGGCGAACTGGTCGATTTCGGTGACGGTGTGAGCGATGCGCAGATCAAAGGGCGCAGTCATAGGGCGAATGAACCTTAGAACTCATCCGGGGATACAGCCTCCTCATTCAATGAAGAGGCAGCCGGAGGTGAATGTGGCACGATTGGCAAAAATCATCACGCGATGATCGCTGCTGCCTGATTCGAGTCTATTTTATAATTATGGTTTGTCAATTCATGCGACTATTAAAAAATGAATAACACTAGAGAAAAGTCAATTTATGCTCAATTTGCCCGGGTTGGGCCTGCTCTATGAGGGCGAATCGTGCCTTGACAGCCCTCCCGCGAGGTGATAAGATTTAACCCGCTATAACGTTCAACGGCTCCAACCCTGGGTTCACAGGGCAATGGTTCGCCGAAATCACACAGGTAATGTACGTGAGGCCATCCGCTGCCCTAATATGAAGATGGCCTCACGTTATGCAAAACAAGACGGGCGTGCCAGAATGACGCCCGTTATTGCGCCCTAAAATTAGGCAGGTTTTGCCAGACAACCCCGCACGGTGGGGAAGCCTGGCCTAGATAGGAGAGGCAAGTATGCCGACGATCAATCAGTTGATCCGGAAAGGTCGTCAACCTAAGCGGAAAAAGAGCAAGTCGCCCGCGTTGCAGTACACGTTTAACTCGTACTCGCAGCGGCGCACGCGCCAGCCGAAGGGTTCACCCCAAAAGCGCGGCGTTTGCACCCAGGTTAAGACGATGACACCCAAAAAGCCCAACTCGGCCCTGCGTAAAGTGGCCCGTGTACGCCTGACCAACCAGATCGAAGTAACGGCGTATATTCCCGGTGAAGGTCATGGGTTGCAAGAACACAGTGTGGTGCTGGTGCGTGGTGGTCGTGTGAAAGACCTGCCCGGTGTGCGTTATCACATCGTGCGCGGCACGTTGGACGCTGATGGCGTTGCCAAGCGTGAACAGGCCCGCAGCAAGTACGGTGCGAAGCGTCCCAAGGCTGGCGCGAAGACGACCCCTGCGAAGAAAAGATAGTTGGAGCATAAATCATGAGACGTAAAACTCCACCCCGTCGTGAAATTCCGGCGGATGCCAAGTACAACAATGTTCATATCACTATGTTCGTCAACCGCATGATGTATGGCGGCAAAAAAAGCACCGCCCTGCGCATGATTTATGAATCATTAGATATTGTGGCCGAACGTTCCAAACGTGACCCGGTAGAAGTTTTTGAGCAGGCGCTGCGTAATGCAACCCCGCTGCTCGAAGTCAAACCGCGCCGCGTGGGTGGTTCCACCTACCAGGTTCCGGTTGAAGTCGCGCCCGATCGCGCCCTTTCGTTGGCGATGCGCTGGCTGCTTGGGGCCGCGCGTGGGCGTGGTGGTCGCAGCATTGGCGAGAAATTGGCCGCCGAACTGTTGGATGCCGCTTCGGGTCAGGGTTCCGCAATCAAGAAAAAAGACGAAACCCATCGTATGGCCGAAGCCAACCGCGCCTTTGCGCATTATCGCTGGTAAATCACAGGTATATATAGTCTGCCATGGCTAAAAAAGCCGCAACGAACGAAAACGCGCTGGACCTGTCCCTGGTCCGCAATATCGGTATCATCGCTCACATCGACGCGGGCAAAACCACCGTGACCGAGCGTGTGTTGTATTATGCCGGTCTCATTCACCGTATTGGTGAAGTTCATGATGGCGCTGCTACCACCGATTATATGGAACAGGAACGAGAGCGCGGAATTACCATTACCGCTGCGGCGGTCACGGCATTCTGGCGCGATCATCAAATCAACCTGATTGACACTCCCGGACACGTCGATTTTACCGCTGAAGTGCAGCGCAGTTTGCGCGTGCTGGATGGCGGTGTGGTGGTGTTCGATGGCGTGGCTGGGGTAGAACCTCAATCCGAAACCGTATGGCGGCAGGCCAATGATTATGGCGTTCCGCGCATTTGTTTTGTCAACAAAATGGACCGCGTCGGCGCAGATTTTGGGCGCTGCGTGGACATGATCATTGACCGGCTGCGCGGTAACCCCATCGTGATCCAACTGCCCTATGGTGAAGGCAGTGCCTACGCCGGGATCATTGATCTGGTCAAGATGGAACTGATCAGCTTCAGCGAGGATATGGGAACTCAGGTCGATCACCAGGCGATTCCTGCTGACGCTCTCAAAGCGGCTGAGCAGGCGCGCGCCCGCATGATCGAAAAGATCGTCGAAACTGATGATCTGCTGACCGAAAAATACCTGTCTGAAGAAACAATCACCACTCCAGAACTCACCGTGGCGTTGCGCTCGGCAACAATCAGAGGCGTAGCTCAGCCGGTACTGTGTGGATCGGCGCTGCGCAACAAGGGTGTTCAACTGCTGCTTGATGCTGTAGTAGACTACCTGCCTTCGCCGCTGGATGTGCCTTCAATCCAGGGCATTAATCCCAAATCGGACGAAACTGAAGAACGCCGCGCTTCTGACGATGAACCTTTGTCCGCGCTGGTCTTTAAAATTCAGACGGACCCATTTGTTGGGCGGCTGGCCTTCTTCCGCGTTTATTCGGGCGTCATGCACACGGGCGAAACTATCGTCAACACGTCGAAAGACCGCCGCGAGCGGATCGGGCGCGTGGTGAGAATGTTCGCCGACCGGCGCGAAGACATTACCGAAGTGCACGCAGGCGATATCGCGGCAGTGTTGGGTCTTAAAGACACCTTCACCGGCGAAACGCTGGCGTCACAGGAGCACCCGATTGTGTTGGAGAACATCAAGTTCCCCAAGCCGGTGATCTCGGTAGCGATTGAACCGAAAACCAAAGCCGACCAGGATAAGATGGGCATCGCGCTCTCTAAACTGGCCGAAGAAGACCCCACCTTTGTGGTG
>JACRBK010000347.1 GCA_016234525.1 Chloroflexota bacterium | reverse complement strand
TGATGGCCTATAATCTGCTGCGATTGGCGGGGTATACCGCCGAAACACGCTACGAAGAGGCGGCACTCGGCATCTACCGGGTATTAGGCACCGCGCTGAGCGAATATCCGATGGCGTTCGGGGAGATGTTGATCGGCGTGGACTTCTATTTGCGCCGCCCACAGGAGATCGCTATCGTGGGCGATCTTGCTGACGAGCGCACCGAAGTTTTGCTCAGCGTGATTCGCGATCACTATCGCCCGCTGGCGGTGGTGGCATTGGCCCCCAAAAACCCCGATCCGAATACGGTCCCGGCCCTGCTGCGCTCTCGCACGCTGCGGGATAGCGCTCCGGCGGTGTATGTCTGCGAGACTTTTGTGTGCGCTGCCCCGGTCACGACTCCGGAGGCGCTGTCTGCGCTGCTGAATAAGAAATTCGCCGCGCCGATAGATCGCGTGGAGGAAGAGACTTAGCTTTCAGCGATCAGCCGTCAGCATTCAGCAAAAACAGGGTTTGAGTAGCTGCACTGCCCTGTTTTTCTTTTCTTCGTGGCCCGCTTCACGCCCGCCAGATTCGTCGGAAGAAAGACCAGAGTCAAAAGAGACTGGTCAAAGCAACAACAATGGTTATTAATCCAAAGATAAGCCCTCCAAATGCTGCGAAGAGATATGTATCCCAGTCTTTAGGCTCATCGAATTGAAATCCAAGCCATGCATTAAGCTTTGCCGCCGCCTTCCAAGTCTCATAGGGTCTTAGTAAGGCGGAGAAACAATACGTAAAGGCAACTATCCCCAATAGAAGGAAAAAGATGTCTATCATTTCAGTCACTCATTTTCGTTTAGAGTGAGTATTCTATAATAGAAAGCCGCCGTGCGCCCCTGCAAAAACCTGCCCGGCTGCGATCCCCTCTCCAACCCGGTTGGAGAGGGGGTAGGGGGTGAGGCCGTTCTTAAATTGACGCCTATTGGGCGACGCAAGCATCGCCCCTCCACAAGCCCATGCCCCCCCTTTCTCTGCGCAGCGGGGAAAGGGGGATGGGGGGATAGGGGTAAACCCTACACCGTCTCCGGGATAATCGAAATCCCGACCGTGCCAGGGCCGCTGTGAACCCCCAGCGCGGGCGAGAGCTGCGCCACTACCCATTCGATCACCTGATAACTTTCTTCGAGCAGCGGACGCAGTTTTTCGACTTCTTCGCGGGCGCTGACGTGCATCAGCGCGGCGCGGATCGTGCTGCCCTGCGGAATCTTGCGCAGCGCCAGGTTGATGATCTGACGATAGGCCCCGGCGCGAGTTCGCGCGACAGCCAGCGGGGAGGGCATCCCGTTACGCATCCCGATGATGGGCTTGACGCTCAAAAAATCACCCACCATGCTGGTGACTTTGGCGATACGCCCGCCGCGCTGCAAATATTCCAATGTATCGTTCGTAAAACCGACAAAACCTTGTTCGGCAAACTTGCGCGCTGCCGTTGTGACGTCGTTGATCGGCAGCCCGATCAGCGCCGCCCGCGCCGCCTGGATCACTGACCAGCCGTGCGCCATAGCGACCTGCTGCGTATCGACCACTTCCACCGTTACATCAGGTAATTCTTGTTCCGCCAACCGTTTCGCCAACATCGCCGACTGATAACCGCCGCTGCCCGTCCCGGTCATGCTGATCACTACCACGCTGTTGCCTCGCCGCATCGCCTGGCGGAAAGCTTCGAGATATTCGCCCGCGCTGGGGTTGGCCGTAGTCGGCCAATCGGGAGTCGTCTTGAGCCATTGATAAAATTCATCGGCGGGCATATCTACCCCGTCGCGCAGCGTCCCACGTGCCGTATGGACGTGATAGGGGACGACTTCGATCCCCAATTCTTGCACCATTGGGGCGGGAATAGAAGCGCAGCTATCGGTCACGACGATAACCATTACAAATCTCCTTTGGTGAAGATCAATCCCCTGGAAAAATGGGGTGACGGTGGCACAAAAATCGCCTACCATAATAGATAATAGGAAATGACTCGCCCCTGCCGATTCGGGGCAGTGGTGGGGTGGGACTCGATCAAAGTTTCTTTAACAATTGTACCGCAGAACCACCGTGAGTAGTAGTGACATTAAGCTCTACGAGGAGGGGAACCTTTATGCTTGAACAGTCTTTGCAGCAGTTAAACAGTCCTGATCCCAATGAGCGCCGCGCCGCGATTACAGCATTGGCGAATCTCAAAGATCCGCTGGCGCTGCGTCCGCTGTCCGCGATTTACCGGACGGATCCCGACCCGGTGATTCGTGAATTGGCGCTCAAGGCAGGGCGATATATCCGCCAGCACGAAAACAGCGCCGCGCCCGCCCCTAGTGAGCCGGTCATTCAGCCGTTAGGGCGGGCTTCTGCGCCGGTAGGCCGGGCTACGGTGCCCGCTGCGCGATCTTCGAAGCCCACTGCACCGGGCGAGCCCTCCGCGCGTGATAAAGACCTTGCCAGGGGGTATCTCGATACGGCGACGACGCACCAGATGAACGGGGACAAAATTCGCGCGGTAGAAAACCTGGGGAAAGCGCTCGCGCTCAACCCAACGCTGGCGAAAGAGTCGTTTGTCGCCAACCTGATCGTGACTCTGACCGGGTACTCGGTGGACGACGCGCTGCCGCTGCTGACCCACCCGGATCGCCGTGCCGAACTGATCATCAGGATGGGCGGTAAGCGCAAGCCCGAAAAGGTACAGGATCACGGTAAAGGGGTGGAACGGGCGACCTGGGATAATGTGTTGGTGGATTTTGGCCTGTACTGGTTGGTCGTGACGCTGAGCCTGATGGCGATTTTCGTGTTAACCCTTAACGCGATGGAAGAAATGTTCGATGAGGCGATGATGGTTGCGCCCAATTCAGCGACGGTCGATCTGGATGCTTTTTTTGCCGCCGGGGTCGTTACGCTGGTTTTTATGGCGATATTATATGGTATCGGTACAGTGATCGGGCTGGTGATCCAGGGGGCGGCGATCCACGTTGCCGCGACCTACTTTCTGGCGGGCAACGGCACATTAGTCTATCTCTACCGGCGGATTGTTCCTTTACAGACGGTGGCGACGCTAGCCTATGCGCTGGGATTTGTCGTGTTGGCGCTGGTGGGGTCTGCTGCCGAGGTCGGGTTTCTGATCTCGCTGGGGTCGGTGATGGGATCCGTTGCGTTGATCTATTTCATGTCGGAGATGGTCGGCGAAGTGTACGACTTTGGCGCGGGGTCCGGCTGCGGCGCGATCTTCCTGGGCAGTTTTTTGCTGATCGTCGCTTACTGCGGCTTCAACTATGCGCTGTTTATGGTGCTTGGTCTGGCGGCGGGTGGGGGCTAAGACAACTTTCAGCCGTCAGCTTTCAGCCATCAGCAAGAACAGGGTAGGAAAACCGGGTGCAGCGGCGCCGCGCCCCTACACAAACCCGCTCGGCTGCGGTCCCCTCTCCAACTGGGTTGGAGAGGGGCAGGGGATGAGGCCGTTTTTGACTATAGCTCGCGTCAATTATGCGTTGCCCTGCCCAATTGAGCGACCCCAGGGCTGTTCGATTTTTAGGGAGGCGGAGCAGCGGGCATTTGCGAAAGAGGTCGTTCACGCCGCAGATCACCCTCAAGCGGCAGGGCAAGGGTAAAGGTGCTTCCTTCGCCAACCACGCTGGCGGCGCTCACATAACCCCCGTGCGCCTGCGCGACGGCCTGCGCCACAAAAAGGCCCTGGCCTAAGCCGCGTGGATCGATCACTCTGCCCGATGAGTTGCGCGCTTCGCCCCGGTAGAAGCGCTCAAAAATATGTGGCAGATCGGTGGGTGAGATACCAACGCCGCTGTCGCTGACTTCGATCAGAATGTGTTTATCGCGGATACGCCCCAGCCGTACTACGATCTCACCTTCGGGTTCTGTGTAGTTGATACTGTTATCGAGCAGATGCCCTAAGGCCCATTGCAGACGCCGGTCATCGCCCATCACGTTGAGTTTATCGCGGTTGACGACCATCACGCCCAGGTCAAGCTGTTTTTTGTCCAGGCGGGGTTTGAGTCCCTGGAGCACATGGAACACCATTTCGGTCAGGTTGACCGGCTGCTGCCGGACGGCAAAACTGCCCGCGCCGATCTCCGAAATATCGAGCAGTTCGACGATCATCCGGTCCAGCGTGGCGACGTTGCGCCCAATTGCCTCTAAGAATTTTCGGTTGGGCGGGTTATCGTGCGAGTCAGCTAGCAGTACTTCGCTCATGCCCTTGATCACCGCCAGCGGCGTGCGCAGTTCGTGACTCATATGGGTGACGAACTGATCTTTCAGCCGGTCGGAGAGCGCGTCGCGGGTGACATCGCGCAGCATCAACAC
>JACRBK010000346.1 GCA_016234525.1 Chloroflexota bacterium | reverse complement strand
GTCTCACACGACTCCAGGTGATGTTCGAGCGCGGCGCGATCCTCTGCCGAAAGTTTCCCGGCGGCATACCAGGGGAGTTGATCTAACCAGGGTTCGTGATTCATCGGATTTCCCCCAGACGCAGCCAGCGGCCTAATAACGTCCTGGCCCGGTGCAGGCGGCTTTTCACCGTGCCGAGCGCCACCCCCAAAACGGCGGCGGCTTCGGGGCCGGACAGGTCGTGATAAAAGATCAGTTCCAACACTTCGCGCTGATCGGCGGGCAGCCGTCGCAGCGCCTCGCGGACCCTGGCCTGCTCGGTTTGTTGTTCGAGCGCTTCGAGCGGCCCGGTGTTGTCGGCGGCTATCAAATCGGACAGGGGCGATTCGTCGGGAATCTTCTGCCGGGCGCTGATCGCGCGCCGCCGGGCAATCGCCAGCAGCCAGGTATACACCGTGCTTTCAGCGCGAAACGATGCCGCGCGCTGCCAGACGGCCAACATCACATCTTGCAAGATTTCTTCGGCCAGGGCTTCGCTGCCCACCTGCCCGATAATATAGGTCAGGATCAAGCGCCCGTGCCGCTGGTAAAGTTCTTCCAGCGCACGCGGATCGCCCTGGGCGACAGCCCGCACCAACGCCTGATCCACGTCATCAGCAGAGATCAGTGGGGCAGTGTTGGCCGGGTAATGGGGGATGGTGCGGGCAAGTTCGGTCATGGTTTCCTGCGGTTTAAACTCGTTAAAATCATTTTGCTCATCCAAAGAGTTCCGGTCCTCTTGATGTTTCACCCTATTAGTCTGCCTTGACACGCGAAAGGTTCCCAACTGGTCAAAAGCCACCCTTGACAAATGGCCCAGACGCTTGTTTAGTTGTTTACGTCAGGCTATACTTATATGGTGCTCACAGTCGGGCCTAAACACACGGGCAAGTGATTGTTCCTAATCTTTGTTTTTTGCTATCATTACTTAAGGAACCTTTTCCCGATTTTCTTCATAAAGTCAGGTGTCCGCGTGAGCTGGGCCAATCCGCAACCTTAAGGTGGTATAGTAGTATGAATTCCGACGAACAACAGAACAAGCAGCCGAACTCCCCCAACGAGACAGAGGACATGGGCCAAAGTTTTGAGGAGATGCTGGACGCCTCGTTTGATTATACGCCGCCTCATCGTGGTGAAATCCGCGAAGCGATCATCTTGCAGATCGAGCCGAACGAAATCATTGTGGACATGGGGGCTAAACAAGACGGTATTGTCACCGCGCAAGACCTCGAACGTCTTGACCCGGAATACCGTAAGACCCTCACGGTCAACAATACCGTGCCGGTGTACGTGCTGAACCCGCGTGATACCGACGGTAATCTGATCGTCTCGATCAATATGGGCCTCCAACAACATGATTGGGACTCAGCCCGCCGTTTGTTGACAAACGATGAAGTGGTCGAAGTCTCTGTGACCGGCCACAACCGGGGGGGGATCCTCGTCCGTTGGGAGCGCCTGGAAGGTTTTATTCCTTCCTCACACATGGTTACGATCAGTGCTGGGCTGCAAGGCAATGACCGCCGCGAAGCCCTGAATGTCATGATCGGCCAAAAATTGGGCGTGAAGGTGATCGAAGTCGACCAGGATCGCCGCCGCCTGATCTTCTCTGAACGGGAAGCCCAGCGCGAATGGCGCGCCCAGCAAAAAGCCCGTCTGTTGGCTGAACTGCACGAAGGGGACGTGGTCAAGGGGGTTGTTACCGGGCTGCGTGACTTCGGCGCGTTCGTCAACCTGGGCGGCGCGGATGGCCTGATCCATGTCAGCGAACTGGCGTGGCACCGGGTCGATCACCCGCGCGACGTGCTGAAGGTTGGCGACGAGATCAGCGTGTATGTGTTGAGCCTGGATCGTGACACCAACCGGATCGCGCTCAGCCGCAAACGTCTGCTGGATGATCCCTGGAAGAATGCCCTGGACCGTTATCACGAAGGTATGATGGTCGAAGGCACGATCACCAACGTGGTCGATTTTGGCGCGTTTATCGCGCTCGATGATGGCCTGGAAGGGCTGCTGCATCTGAGCGAGATGGGCGATGGCACGCTGAAAGAACCGCACAGTTATGTCAAAAAGAGCGACCGGCTCCAACTGTGCATCAGCCGCCTGGAACCCGAACAGCGCCGGGTCGGTTTCACCCAGCGTTGGGGCGTCAGCCAGGAAGGGCCGATCACCACACCGGGTGAGGACGCGGCGGTGTCCGATGAACTGCCTGCCGACGATCTGCCTGCTGATGAACTACCCGTTGACGATCAACCTGCCAACGAACTGCCCCCCGCGATCCCCGATGAACTGTCGGACGAGGAACCGGGCGGAGAATAAACCAGGCCAGATCGGGGAGCACAGCGCGCAGCGCTTGTCCTACCCCGTATAAAAAGATTAGAACCGGCAAGGGTGCGGCGTTTCGCTGTGCCCTGTTTTGTTTTGGCGTAAGCCTTTCCCTCCCCAATTAAATATTCTTGGTAGAAACGTTACGATTTCGTTTGACAAAGGCTAAGTACGCGACTATAATGCACCACGACTACTGGAAAGGGGGGCGCGCTGCGCTTCTAATCGCTTGGTTCCGTGTTTCTGGCATTGTGGCGTAGTACACCTCTAGACGATTGAACCGGCTCGTGATCGCTATGCGCGGATCATGCCGGTTTTTTGTTGCCCTGCCCATAGTCAATAACATCCGACCCCTGGGGGATAGTGATTATAAAATGGCAGATAGAATGGAAGCAACTCTTACCGTAGCAGAGGATATGGATTTTTTGACTCTGCTGGAACAGTCTTTTGCAGCCGAGCAGCCGACTCGCGGCGACATTGTGATGGGCATCATCCAGGCGATTGACAACATGGGCATGTTGGTCGACCTCGGCACGAAGCGTGATGGCATCGTGTCGCGGGCCGATATTGAACGCATGGGCGAAGAGCGCGTGTTTGCCGTTGGTGATCAAATCGCGGTCATGATCCTGCGTTCGGAAGACGAAGACGGCAATATGATCGTCTCCGTCGCGCAGGCCCGGCAGAATGAAGACTGGATTCACGCTGAAGACATGATGAAGTCCGAAGAGGTTTTCGAAGGCGAAGTCGCCGACGCGAACCGGGGCGGTTTGATCGTGCCGTTTGGCAACCTGCGCGGGTTTATCCCGGCCAGCCATGTGCTGGACCTGCCGCGCGGTCTGAACGAAGACGAGCGTACCACCTTCCTCGAACGAACCGTCGGCCAGCCGATTGCGGTGAAGATTATCGAAGTCAACCGCCGCCGCCGCCGTTTGGTTCTCAGCCAGCGCGAAGCCCAGCGTGAGATCCGCGACGCCAGCAAAAACGAACTGCTCGAAACGCTCAAAGAGGGCGAAATTCGGCAGGGCGTGGTCAGCGGCCTGCGCGACTTCGGCGCATTTGTTGATCTCGGCGGTGCTGACGGACTCATCCATATCAGTGAGTTGGCCTGGCATCGCGTCAAACACCCGCGTGAACTGCTGCGCGTGGGCGATAAAATCGATGTGTATGTGCTGCGTCTGGACCAGGAAGGCCGCCGGATTGGGCTGTCGCTCAAACGGTTGCAGCCGAATCCCTGGAGCCAGGTGGACGAACTGTATCATGTGGGGCAGGTGGTCGAAGGCCGCATCAGCCGCGTGACGCAGTTCGGCGCATTTGTCAGCCTGGACCCCGGAATCGAAGCGCTGCTGCACGCCAGCCAGATGGCCGATCCCGCTCCCCAGGACCCGACGCTCATGCTGCATGAAAACCAGGCGATCAAGGCGCGTATCATCAGCATCGAACCGCACCGCCAGCGTTTGGGCCTGAGCATCCGCGATATTGACAACGGCTTCGAATCAGAATTGGGCGAAGCGGTTGACCTGGGCGACGCCAGCGAAATGTCCGACGCGGGCGAGATGAGCCAGCCGGTAGACCAGATTCAGGATTATGAAGACGCCGTTCCCGCCGTCGAAATTGAGGCTGGTCAAACCCAGCCGGAGACGATAGAATAAAAGCGCGTTGAATCGGTTGCCGGGAGACCAAACACAAGTGCCTGTGGGCATTTGATGAATGCCAGTTGACAACAAGGGCAGGTTACAACGACCTGCCCTTTTTTACAGCCTGACATTTATAGTTTGACCGGCAGCGTGACAAATCTAGCACGGAAGGGGGTGAACAGTATGGCCCATGTGCAACTACAGCCCGGCGAGTCGCAGGAACAACTGCTCAAGCGGTTCCGCAAGAGCGTTGCGAAAAGCGGCATTTTGAGCACGGTGCGGCGTAAACGCTGGTATGTTTCGAAGAGTGAGCTGCGTCGTATCCAGAAGAAAAAAGCTATTCGCCGCGCGCGTCGCAAACAGCGGAAGTACAGCGCGTTCTAGAGTTTTACTCACTGCGCCTTGCCCCTCCCTGCTCGCAGGGGGGGTAACCAGGGTCAGTTATTATTCGTCAGCCGAAGAGAGCGAATTACACGTTCATGGCGAAACGCACCGACGACAAGTTGGAAATGGAAGGCATCGTAGTCGAGGCCCTGCCCAACACACAGTTTTTAGTGCAGTTGGACAACGGGCATCGGGTGCTGGCTTATCTGGCTGGCAAGATGCGCAAGTATTATATTCGCATCCTGTTGGGCGATAAGGTCCGGGTAGAAATGACCCCGTATGACCTGACGCGCGGACGCATCACCTACCGCTACAAAAAACGCGGTCCGGGGTCGTCCGACGAGGACTTCGAAGAAATAGAAGAAGAATAAGCCAGTCCTGTTCGACTCTTAGATGTATGCCGGCAATAAAGCCTCTGTTCGACACGAGGCTTTTTGTCGTTTGGTAGACTGGATAACACCGGGAAGGGACAAATCGATGCAGCCTTCTGGACCTGTACCTATGTCTTCTGGCCCATTGTGGACGATTGAGGCGCGCAAATATGATCAGCGCCTTCACTATCGCCTGTCTGCCACATTAGTGGACGATGACGGGCAGCGGATGGTTTTTCACACCCAGCCCGGCAATATGCTGCACCACGTCACACGCGGCTGGACGCGCCCCATGCAGCACCCCTCCGACATGTTCTTCTGGCCGGGGCGCTGGTATAACGTTTATATGAACTGGAAACAGCCGGGCGAACTCGATCACTTTTACTGCAACGTGGGCCTGCCGCCGGTCATCTCCGATCAAACAATCACTTTTGTAGACCTGGACCTGGATGTACAAATCTGGCCGGATGGCCGGTTTCAGATTCTGGATGCCGACGAGTTTGCCGCGCACAGCGCCTTGTTTGGGTATCCTGACGATGTGCGCGAACAAGCTCGTTTGGCCGTATTGGATATTTTGATTTTATGGCGATCCGGCGCGCCGCCGTTTAATCGCTCTCAGGGATAGGCTACATCGTCATCGCGCTCAGTTCGGTGAGCAACCCTTCCATCATCTCGATCTCAGATGTCTGTTTGTCAATGATGCCCTGCGCCAGCGCATCAAGTTCGGGGCGCTCGGTAACGCCGATGATCCGCTCAGACATGAACAGCGCGTCGTCATGGTGATCGATCATCGCTTCCACCCAGGCGATCTCATAGTCCACGCCGGTCAGGTGGTGATGATACCAGGCCATCATACCCATCATGCCGGGTGGGTCCATCATCATACCGCCCGGCATCGCGCCGCTGGCTGGGGCCTGGGCGGGGGCTGCCGCGTCGGGATGGTGCTGATCGTGCTCACCGCCGGTCGCGGGCGCCACCGGAGTCGCGGTTCCCATTTGCATACCCGGCTGCATGGGATCGCCGCCCTGCGTCGTATCGCCGCCTTGCATCATGCCGCCGCCCATCATACCGCCATCTTGCATCATACCACCGCCCATCATGCCGCCGTCTTGCATCATACCGCCACCCATCATGCCGCCGCTCTGCGTCATGTGGTGCATATCCAACATCGACATCGGCTGATATTCGATGCCATACCACACCAGCAGCCAGCCGCGCATGATTTCGATCTCGCGGCTCTGATCCGCGATCACGTTCTGACACAGAGTGACCAGTGACTCAGTGGTCGCTTTGGTCAGGCAGTCATTTGCCATATCTAACGCCATCTGGTGATGGTCGATCATCCCTTCCAAAAAGCGCACTTCGGCGCGCCCGGTGCGATCCGTCGGGCCGTCGGCCCAGGCGGGCGATACTGCCAGCGCAGCCAACATGACCACTAAAGTGATTATCATCAACCAACGAGTTTTCATT
>JACRBK010000336.1 GCA_016234525.1 Chloroflexota bacterium | reverse complement strand
TCCCCATACCAGCGGGGAGCCTATATCGAACAGTTTAAAGGGGAGAATTGCTTAGCCGCGCGTACCGAGACTGTGCAGGAAGTAAATCGCGGTTTTCATGCCGCGCGCGAAACATTCCAGGCAGTATTTTTCGTTCGGTCCGTGCAGGTTGTCATCTGGCAGGCCAAAGCCCATCAGCACCACCGGAGCATTGAGTTTTTCCTGCATAAAACCCATGATCGGGATCGACCCGCCTTCGCGCATAAAGATCGGGCGTTTGCCGAAACCGTATTCAAATGCGCGCACTGCCGCCTGCATATACAGCGACTGTGTATCGACCAATGACCACATGCCTTTGTGCAGCAGCCGAACACTGCTCGTCACGGTGGACGGGGTAATCTCCGCCAGATAACGCTGAATCAGTTCGAAAATCTCGACCGGGTCTTGTTCGGCTACCAAACGGCAGCTTACTTTAGCGACGGCTTTTTCGGGGATCACTGTTTTGCCACCCTCGCCGGTCCAGCCGCCCACGATCCCGTTAATCTCGAAGGTTGGGCGTGTGCCTGCGCGTTCTTGCATGGAATAATTCGGCTCGCCCCACGGCTGCGGCGCGCCAGTTTCTTCTTTAAAGCGCTCTACTGTTATCGGATTTTGAGCGATCTCAGCGCGCTCTACGCCCGACAGTTCGCGCACCTTGTCATAAAAGCCCGGCACGGCGACCTTCCCATCGGGCCGGTGCATCGCCGCCATGATCTCCACTAACGCCTGCGCGGGATTGTGGACCATCCCGCCATATAACCCGGAGTGGAGATCGTGCGATGGTCCACGCACTTCAAATTCCATCGAGACGATCCCGCGCAGACTAACGACAATCGATGGGCGATCCAACCCCATCATGCCGGTATCGGACACTACTAGCACATCCGCTTTTAGCAGATCGAGATGCTGCTCGACAAACGGGTAAAGATGATCTGATCCGCTTTCTTCTTCGCCCTCGATGACAAATTTGACATTAACCGGAAGCTGCCCGGCAGCCAGCAAACTCTGTACCGCTTTGATCTGGGTGAGCGTCTGGCCTTTGTCGTCAGTCGCGCCGCGCGCATACAGGTTGCCGTCGCGGATCTCAGGCTCAAACGGCTTGCTTTTCCACTGTTTAGAGGGATCATCGGCGGGCTGAACGTCGTAATGACCATAGATCAAGACAGTGGGGGCATTTTTGCCCGCTTCAAGCCATTCGCCATAAACCACCGGGTTCCCGGCAGTGGGGAAAAGTTCGACCCGCGTCAACCCAATCGACTCTAACTGCTGGCGCGCCCATTCTGCCGCGCGTAAAAGATCGGGTTTGTGCTGTGACAGTGTGCTGATGCTGGGCATCCGCAGCCATTCTTTTAATTCTTCTAAGAACTCATGTTGGTGCGCTTCGACATACTCGTAAGGATTCATTGAATCTCCTGCAACAACACCGATCAACGATTTATTGGGCCATTATAACACGCGGACCAAGCGGCGGGGTGAATGCTGTGCTATAATGCGATGTGTTCCACCGACCAGAGGCAAACAATCATGACCGGCCCACAACCCGAATTACCTGTTGCGAATCCTGAACATCTCGCCATTCTGTACGAAATCACCCGCACGCTCAATTCCAGCCTGGAACTGAATACGGTGCTCGAAAACATCATGGACCGGGTGATCAACGTGACCAAAGCCGAGCGCGGTTTTTTGATGCTGCGCAACGATGCGAGCGGCGAACTCGAATTTCGGGTGGCGCGCGGGATGCATCGCAGCGACCTGGAATCGCCAGAGTTTCAGGTCAGTACGACGATTGTCAAAAAAGTTCAAGAGACACTCATCCCGCTGCTGACGGATAACGCTCAGTTTGACGAGCGTCTGATGGGCGGCGGCAGCATTATGATTTTGGGTTTACGCTCGATTTTGTGCGTGCCGATACTGGTCAGGGCCCAGTTAATTGGGCTGGTTTATGTGGACAACCGGCTGCATGTGGGCTTGTTTAACGAGGGCCACCTCGATCTGCTGGTGGCATTTGCCAGCCAGGCCGGAACCGCCATTGAGAATGCGCGCTTGTATCAGGTGGCGGTGGAAAAAGGCCGGATGGAAAAAGAACTTCAGATGGCGCGTGACATTCAGCGCGGGCTGCTGCCGCGCGAACTGCCCACCCTGCCCGGTTATGAAATCGCGGCGGATTGGAAGTCAGCGCGTGAAGTAGCGGGCGATTTTTATGACTGCTTCGAACTCGATTCCCAAACCCTGGGGGTCGTGATCGCGGATGTTTCCGATAAAGGCGCTCCGGCGGCGATCTTTATGGCGGTGGCGCGCAGCCTGATTCGCAGCGCGTCGATCTCGACGGCTTCCCCTGAAGCAGCGCTGCGTCAGGCCAACCTGACCCTACTCAAAGATACACAATCCGGCATGTTCGTCACGGTGTACTATTCGCTGCTGCGTCCTGGCGGGCAAATCGTGGGGGTGAATGCCGGGCATAACCGCCCACTGCTCTATCGCATTCGCACCAAAACGCATGAATTTTTGCCGCGCGGGGGCCGCCCGTTGGGGTGGTTTGAAGACCTGCCGGTAAAACCACTATCCTACCAGCTTGAACCGGGTGACGTGTTAGTTTATTATACTGATGGTCTGACCGAGGCGGAGAATATCCGGCGCGAGCCGTTTGGCGAAGACCGGCTGGTTGAAGTTGTGCGGACCTTTGCCGCCCGCCCGGCAGAGGACATCCTTAAGGCGATCACCACCGCTCTCGAAACGTTTATGGGCGATGCGCCTCCTTTTGATGATACAACGCTGGTGGTTATTCGTTACACCGGCTGAAAGACAGGTTAATTCAACGTGACAGAAGAACGACTGCAAAAACTGATTTCCCAGGCAGGCCGCGCCTCGCGCCGCGATGCAGAAGAAATGATCCAACAGGGGCGTGTAACCATTAATGGCAAAGTCGCCCAGATCGGCGATAAGGCAGACCCGGCCCAGGATGTCATCAGGGTTGATGGCACACCGCTGAAAGCACCCGACTTTGTGTATTACCTGGTATACAAGCCGCTCAATGTGGTATCAGCTACCCAACGCCAGCGCCAAGAACAGCGCCGCATTGTGCGCGACTTCATCCCTTATGAGGGCCTGTTGTTCATGGTAGGCCGTCTTGATGCAGACAGCGAAGGGCTGA
The DNA here is from genome assembly GCA_016234525.1 of Chloroflexota bacterium. Lineage (GTDB taxonomy): Bacteria > Chloroflexota > Anaerolineae > Aggregatilineales > Aggregatilineaceae > JACRBK01. Next base: position 17,603 of record JACRBK010000336.1, on the reverse strand, counting down.
TGCTGCTCACCAATGATGGCGAGCTGGCAAACCAATTGATGCACCCGCGTTATGGGCATACCAAAACCTATAATGTGCTGGTAGTGGGCACGCCCAGCATGAAAGTGTTGGAAACCTGGCGCACAGGGGTTGTATTGGAAGGCGTGCGCACGGCCCCGGCCCAGGTGCGGGTTCTCTCACAGGAAAAGGACGAAACCTGGCTGCAAATCGTGATGCGCGAGGGACGCAAACGCCAGATTCGTGAAATCGCCAGTCTGCTCAGCCACCCGGTCAAACGGTTGATTCGCGTCAAACTCGACTTTTTAGAAGTCGAACGGCTCAAACCCGGCCAATGGCGCCCCTTGACGGCCAACGAGGTCGTACAACTCAAAAAGGGTCTGCGTTCTCCCAGTTCTCGCCGGGGCAAAGCTCGGACCACCGCAGGATCGGTGACTCGTCCTGCGGCCCGTTCTACGTCACGGCCCGGTCCTCGGCCTGGTTCGCGGCCTGGATCGCGCTCCGGTCCCCGTTCGGCGGATCGACCCGCCTCGCGCTCCCCTAAAGGCCCGCGTCCTACTGCTAAACGCCGCCCACCGCGCACTGAAAAATAACACCCGGTCATAGGTCCAGCATTGAGCTGGACCTATTTGGCTGTTTTCAGACCCCCTGTTAAGACACTATAATCAGGATCAGCTTGGTTAAAAGACCATTTATAAGAGGAGTTGACGGTGACGCAGGGACCTACCTACGCTTATTTTCAGGGCAAAATCGTTCCAATTGAAGACGCTAAAATCAGCGTTATGACCCATGCCTTTAACTATGGAACCGGGGCGTTTGGTGGTATTCGCGCCTATTGGAATGATGAAGCCGAAAACTTGTATATTTTTCGCCCACTCGATCATTTTAAACGGCTGCTGCAATCGGGCAAACTATTGTTAATGGACCTGCCCTACACGCCGGAGGCGATGCTCAACATTTTGTTAGAGCTGCTGCACAAAGAAAACTACCGGAACCAGGATATTTATGTCCGCCCGCTGGTATACAAATCCTCAATGGGGATTGGGGTACGCCTGCACGATCTGGCCTGCGACTTCACCATGTTTTCGCAGCCCTTCGGCAGTTATATCCCTAACGAAGAAGGCAGCCGTGTCACGTTTTCAGCATGGCGGCGGTTGGACGACAATATGATCCCCGCACGCGGGAAGATCACCGGGGCATATGCAAATTCGGCCCTGATCAAAACCGACGCCGTGTTGTCCGGGTTTGACGAGGGCCTCGTGTTGGACCAGCAGGGCCATATCTCTGAAGGCAGCGCCGAAAACTTCTTTATGGTGCGCGATGGCGTGGTGATCACCCCGCCCACATCGAGCAACATTTTGGAAGGCATCACGCGCCGCACGGTCATTAAACTCGTGCAAGACGAATTAGGTCTGCCGGTCCAGGAACGCGAAATTGACCGGACCGAAGTTTTTATCGCCGACGAAGCATTTTTCTGCGGCACAGGCGTCCAACTGGTGGCGATCACCGAAGTGGATCACCGCAAGGTGGGCGACGGCAAACTAGGGCCGGTAGTGCGTCAGCTACGCCAGTTATATTTCGATCTCGTGCGCGGCAGGCTGCCGAAGTACTGTGCCTGGAACACGCCGGTTTATGGTACCGAGAAGTAAACGATCCCGCAGCGCAATTTTCGCCAGGATCAAGATTATCCCCACGCTCTGGAGCATCACCTCAGTATTGAAGCAGGTGATCTCCGGGGCGGTTATATTACGCTGATCCATAAACCAGCGCATGAAGCTGTACACTACCGCACCGATCCCGGCAAGTATAGCTGGCCCGCGCGATTTGCCTTCACGCACAAAACCAGCTATCGAGAAGGGAGCAATAAACATCGCGGCTCGGATGAGATAGGTGCCGACAAATATTTCAGTGTGGCACTGCTTCGGAGTCCAGCGCCCCGGATCGAGCATAAAACCGAAGGCATAGGTTTTATCGATGAAGATAAAAACCAGTACCATAATGCAGAGGAAAGTCGCCAGAGCATTCCCTTCTGGCACGGTCAGAATAACCACTACATTCAGCAAAAACAAAAGGTACAGCGCAATATCCCAGTGGAGTTCGTCGCCGGGTCCGAGATAGTTGAGTATTTCTCTAAAATCTTCCATGAGTGCCTCACATCCTAGCTAAAATGCAGGATAATCGCTCCTCATTGTACTCAAAATTATCTGTCAGGAGAAATGGTCAAATCCTCCGGCGGCTGCCAGTCCACCAATTGCAGTTTAAGCCGTTTGACCTGTCGCGCGACTTCATAAGCGGGGCGCAGTTGCAGCGAATTGATCGGAGTCTCCGGGATCAGCCAATCAGGTTCGATCTCAAAAATGGCGATCACGCCCGCCTCGGCATAGAGCAGCACCGCCTGACCGGGAATGAGCAGCGTCAGATTGCCTTGTGAAATCCCCACCGCATCCGGCACACCATACTGCTCTAGCAGAAAAGCCAGCGTACCATAATGGGTCAATTCGGCTTCCAGGGCCTCTTGTATGCCGATGGTGACAAACAGCGAGCAGCCCTGCTCATCAAAACGCACCCGAATCGGACGCCCCCCCACGCGCTCAGCCCGACCAAAGGAGGCTTCTAATTGGGGGATGGTGGTCTGGCCGAACTCGATGGCTGAGACATTATCCAGCGGGAAAATCTCGGCACAATCGACAGAAGGCGTAGGGGATAGAGTATCAAACAAAAACGGTGAAGTCAGCCCAGGTGTGCTGTTCGGCGTCGACCAAACAAACGGCGTTAACGGCGCAGGTGTGATCGTAGGGCGGCGCGGCAGTGTCTCCAGCCCCGATGAGAGCGGGGTGAGTCGTGGGGTAGGGGTCGAAGTGACCGTCAGTACACGCTGAACGGGTCTACGATCACTCAGCGCGACGCGGCCCCAGACGATAATCCCAATCCCGAAAAGGACACACAGCAGCAGACGTTTCATAAGTCGATTCTAAACCGCCCTGATCTGAAAGACAATGTTGTACCCAATGGCAGCCTATTTGCCAATCGGACCAGCCGCAGCCGCATTACCCCCTACTAAAACGATTTACATAGAGATAGAATAGGAACAAGTCTATAAGATGTCGTGTATCGTGAGGAATGTTATGTTACCGAACTGGCTCCAATCCGTTCATCACGACGGCTCAGCAAAATATGTCTCGAATCCCATGCCCCGACTGGGTGAAACTATCCGTGTCCGCCTGCGCGTGGGCGATCAGGCCCCGGTGCGGCGTGTGTATCTGCGCACCTTTCCCGATGGCGAGCAGATGTTCACCGCCATGTACCCCGGCGCGCACGAATCTCCGGCGCAGTGGTGGGAAGCGCCGCTCTCGATCCACCAGCCTATTGAACACTACCGTTTTTTGCTGCAAGCCGATGACGGGATGTGGTGGCTGACGGCGGCTGGCCCGGTGGAGTATGAACCGCTGGATATGCTCGATTTTCGTATTTTGGCCGACTTTCAACCGCTTGACTGGCTGGAAGACGCTGTATTTTACCAGATATACCCGGAGCGCTTCGCCAACGGCGACCCCACCAACGATCCACGCCCGGAAGAATACGAATATCGCGGCCACCGCCCGCATACTTACCCCTGGGGAACTCAGCCACCCGAAAACGCCTCCTGGCCGCTGATCTTCTATGGCGGCGATTTGCAGGGGGTTACCCAACATCTCGATCACCTGCAAAACCTGGGGGTGAACGCGATCTATCTCAACCCGATCTTTGAAGCGTATTCCGTCCACAAATACGATCCAATCGATTATACGCAGGTTGACCCACACCTGGGCGGCAACGAGGCGCTGATCGCGCTGCGCCAGGCGCTGGACGAACGCGGAATGCGTTACCTTCTCGACATCGTGCCGAATCACTGCGGAGCCAGGCATCCCTGGTTCCTCGCTGCTCAGGATGATCCGGCGGCGCACGAAGCCGAATTTTTCACCTTCATAGAACATCCCGATGAATACCTCTCCTGGCTGGGGCATAAATCACTGGTCAAGCTGAACTATCAAAGCGAAACCCTGCGCCGCCGGATTTACCAGGATGATGACGCGATCTTCCGCCGCTGGCTGCGGCCCCCTTTCTCGGCGGACGGTTGGCGCGTGGATGTGGGTAATATGTTGGGGCGGCAGGGCGCGGTTCAGATGAATGGCGAAGTGATTCGCGCCATCCGTGACGCTGTCAAAACGGCCCGGCCCGATGCCTATTTGATGGGCGAAAACTTTTTCGATGCGAGCGCTCAATTGCAGGGCGATCAATGGGATGGCGTGATGAATTACGCCGGGTTAGCCGCACCGCTGTGGAACTGGCTGCGCGGTTATGAAACCGGCGCGATAGGGCTTCAGGAAACCATTCAATCTCCAGTTCCGTATACGACGAGCGCGCTTGAGGCGACGTGGCGCTATCGCCGCGCCCCGATTCCCTGGTCGGTGGCCTTGCAGCAGTACAACCTGCTCGGCAGCCACGATACCAGCCGCATTCGTTCGGTGGTGCATGGTAATGACGCGCTGCACCGGCTGGCGGTGATTGTGCAGTTGACTTTCCCCGGCGTCCCCGCGCTCTATTATGGGGACGAGATCGGCATGATGGATGTACCGCCTATGAAAGCTATTGGCTGTATGGTGTGGGATCAAGATCAATGGGATCATGCTTTGTTTAACTTTTACCGCGATCTGGTGGCCTTGCGCCGCCGTTCGAGCATCTTAAAACAGGGCGGGTTCCAAATGCTGACCGTCGAAACGGATACGTTCGCCTATCAGCGCGAGGCGACTGAAGGCCGGGTGATCGTGATCGCACATCGCGGCAGCACACCGCGCCCGGCTGGATCGCTGTCCGTCGCACACGGCGGCATCCCAAACGGAACGCGCTTTATCGAACATTTCTCCGGTTATGAGGCCGTGGTCAGCGGCGGCGTGCTGCCGATCCCCGTGCAGCCGCAGGGTGCGAGCTTGTGGGAATCGGTGAAATAGAGAACATCGAAGACAAGATAAAGTTCACATAGGGGCGGTAGTTGTCATTCACCGCCCCCATACGTTTTTTGATCGTTTCGCTAACTCAGACGAACATCCCCGCACAGATGCACATGCAGCCCCATCGCGGCAAACATGGCGGCTTTCGCTGCCAGGGCGCGATCCGCAGCTTCGGCAGACGGGGCGTAGGCCACATTCAGGTGATTCGCTTTGTGGCGGGCCATCATCTGATCGCGGTTCACGCCATGCAAAACGGCGTGCATAATCGGCCACTGGGGAGTGGTGCTTTTCCAGCGGCGTTCGGTTTCGGCCAGCGGCAGATGAACCACTGTCCCCCGGCCCAGGTCGACATGCAGCGCGCCGTCCATAATAAACACGCGGCTCCATACGATCTCACCCGGGTGGCTGATGCCCTTGATCGTCGAACCGCCCAGCCGGAAATACATCGGGGGCTGGCGTTCGCCGACGGCCCCGGCGTATCCGTCGATCAAATGGGACGGAGGGACCGCGCCGGAGATTTCAAAGACCCACACGTAATCTTTGACGGTGCCGCCTAACCCATCCGGGCCATTATAGGGATCGCCCCAGCGCAGATCGTGGAGTGTGGTCGCGGGATCGAAGTGCATGGCATTCCACACCCGATTCGTGACGAGCGCATCCAGCCCGGCGCATTCGTCCACTTCGTTAAAGTGCGGCAGCGCCTGCCCGCCATAAAGTTCGGCTTTGGTCTCGGCATGATAAGCTGCCGGGCGCTCCACATTGTTGAGCAGCCCTTCGACCAGATCAGACGCGGGGACCGTATCTTTTAGCCCTTGCTGATACTGAATACCAATCGCCGCGCAGCCGAAATCATGAGCGATGCGCAGCGCCGCAATATACATTTTGCACTGTTCATGAATCTGCGCGTCGGTCAGATCAACGGTTTCATCCGAGCCGATCTTGAACTTCATACCCTTTTGATCCAACCACGCCCGCACCTGCCGCGCTTCCTGGTCAGTCACCAGGAGCATCGCCGCCGCTAAGGCCGACTGGCTCAGCCGTTCTTTATAAACCCCGGTGGCGTTGAGCAGTTCGTCATCGATGAGAGCGTTATACATACCCATACAGCCTTCATCGAAAACGCCCATAATGGCTTTTTCACGGTTGAGTTGGGCGGCCAAGCTTTCCCCTAAGGCGCGCTCGGAGGCGGGAAGTTTTTTCACATCCAGCGGGCGCACATGGCGCGTATCGTGATCGATTTTGCCCTCGCGGATCCATTGGCGAATACCTTTAAGGAAAAACTCGTCATCAAAGTTTTCGCTCCAGATAGAGCTGTATTTTACGCCCATCTTGGTCAGCGATCCGTTGAGGTTGAGCATCCCGACCAGCCCCGGCCATTCGCCGGACCAGTTCGCCACTGTCAGGATCGGTCCACGATGATCACGCAGGCCGTGCAGCAGGTGGTGGCTGTACTGCCAGACCGCCTCCGCGACGATCAGCGGGGCGTCACGCGGGATGGATTTAAAGACATCCATCCCGTGTTTCTGGCTTTCGATAAAACCGTGTTTGCGCGCCGCATTATACGGGTGGCCGCGCTTGACGGTAATCCCTTCTTTGGCAAAGGCGGCGATCACAGCTTTTTCCATCGCTTCTTGCGCGGGCCAACATTTTTGGTTGGCGCTCAGACGCAGATCGCCGTTCGCAATCAAAATAGCTTCATTTTTCGCCAAAGAAGCAGGCTCTTTGATTTCAGGCAAAACATATTGGGACATTAATGATTTCTCTCCTATGGCTGGATATTAGAAAACCTCCTGATGTGACTGTTCAAGCTCAGTTCACGCCAGGAGGTCCTGATCTTATATCATGCGTCTTCGTTCATCAACGAGGGCAAGGATTCACCAGCCCTGCCTGACGCCCTGCTCCAATCTATTCGTACAGCAGCGGCACAATTTCTTCCGCTTCAATATTCTCGGCGTCATACCAGAAGAAGCCGGTGTCAATATTTTCTTCGATTTCTTCGCCCATCAGAGCCATCACAGCCGCTTCCACCGACTTGTAGCCGATGCCGACGGGATTCTGGGTGATCGCGCCTGCTTCGATGCCAGCCTTGATCGCTTCCATCTGCTGCACGCCAGAATCGTAGCCGATGACCACGATCTCGCCTTCCATTTGCAGTTCGACAACTGCATTCAACACGCCGATGATCGAGCCTTCGTTCGCGCCGAAGAAGCCCTTAATATCGGGGTGCGCCAAAATGATGGCCTTCGCCAGGTCAGTCGATTTGAGCTGATCGCCCGCGCCGTACTGGGTGTCTACGATTTCAATGTCAGGATATTCTTCTTCCATCCGAGCGGTGAAACCGTCTACGCGGTCAATGCCGGTGCGGCTGGTCTGATCGTGCGCGATAATCGCAACTTCGCCTTCGCCATCAATCAATTCGGCCATCATATCGGCGGCCAGCGCGGCGGCGGCAACGTTATCGGTGGCGGCGGTCGCCAGCGGGATGTCGCTGTCCACACCAGAGTCAAACGCGATCACGGGGATGCCTTCTTCTTCAGCACGTTCGAGCATCGGGATAGCGGCCTTGCTGTCCAGGGCGGCGAACACGATGGCGTCCGGGCCTTTATCGAGTGCGGTTTGCAGCATGTCCAACTGCTTGTCGACCATAGCTTCAGTTTCGGGGCCTTCAAAGGTGATCTCGACACCGCAGTCTTCAGCGGCCATTTCAGCGCCCTTTTTCACAGCTTGCCAGAACTGGTGCTGGAAGCCCTTGGAAATCACCGGAATATAAATATCCTGGTCTTCCAATTCCGCCTTGATTTCTTCAGTGCAATATTTTACGTCTTCTTCTTCTTCCCCATCCTGCGGGTAGGCTACGCCCACACCCATCAGCATGGTCATCATAACAACCACCATAAGAAGCGAGAACAATTTTACGGATTTCATGGGTTTCTCCTTGTTGCGCTCTATTTTTTTGTTACGGCAGGTCGAAATAATTATCCGAACGAGTTGAAAAGTAAATCCGTCGTGTGTTTTCAGCCGCGACACTCTCCTTTCATTCGTTTGGCTTACTGACGGCGGCGGACAATATCAATATAGACCACGACCACCAGAATGGCCCCTGTGACCACAATCTGCCATTCTTGGGGAACCGAGAGGATACGCAGACCATTAGCGAGAACACTCATAACAAACGCACCGATGATGGTCCCCAGGATAGTACCTTCACCCCCGGTGAGCGCCGTCCCGCCAATCACAACCGCAGCAATCGCGTCGAGTTCGTACCCCTGGCCCAGCGCGGGCTGTGCTGAGTTAAGGCGTGAGGCCATCAGCACCCCACCCAAACCGGCAAACGTGCCGCAGACGGTATAGACGGCGGTTTTCCAGATGTTGACTTTAACGCCGGAGAGGCGCGTCGCTTCGGCATTGCTGCCCAGGGCGAAGGTATAACGGCCCAGGATCGTTTTAGAGAGCAGGAAACTGCCAACAATCGCCGCCGCGAATAATATCCAAATCGCATTCGGAATATCGTAGCCGCGATAAGTGATATCGAAGGATTGCCCAAAAATGTTGAAGTGGTTACCCATCGCGATCTCGCGAAACAGGGGGGTGTCGTAAAAATAGATCGGGCGCAGTTCCGACAGGATGAGAGACAGTCCTTTTGCCACATACATCATGCCCAGCGTCGCCACAAACGGCGGAACGCGCATCCATGAGATCAACACGCCGTTGGTAAAACCGGCCAGTGTGCCGGTCAGGATGCCGCCCATCACTCCAACCGCGATGGGCATATCCCACTTGGCGATGAACATGCCGGTCATCACCGCCGAAAACGTCATGACCGTCCCGATGGAGAGGTCAATCCCCCCGGTGATAATGACAAACGTTACACCAAGCGCCAGCACCCCGTTTACAGCGGTCGCGATGAAGATGCCGATCACGTTGTTGAAACGCAGGAAGTTTTCCGACAAGAGCGAAAAGGCGATGATCAAAATGATCAAGGCCCCGAATGCCAGCAACCGGCGGGCGGTTTCGGAACGCAGCAGTGAAAGCGAAAAGTTCTTGGGGATAGGTAATGATTTTTCCATCAGTCAAAAGTCCTGTAATTAATCGGCTGCCGCAACGTCTGCACGGGCAGAACCGCCGTTGGCACGCTGCGTGGCAAAATACATAATTTTTTCCTGAGTCGCATCAGCGATATTTAACTCGCCTGAAATGCGCCCCTCGCACATCACAATCACCCGGTGACTCATGCGCAAGATTTCCGGCAGTTCCGACGAGATCATGATGATCCCCTTGCCCTGTCGGGCGAGTTCGTTGAGCAGTTTATAAATCTCGCTCTTGGCCCCGACATCGATGCCGCGCGTGGGTTCATCGAAAATCAGAATTTTAGTGTCGGCGGTCAGCCACTTGGCGATTACGATCTTCTGCTGGTTGCCGCCCGAAAGATTCCGGGCTTTCTGCTGCACGCTAGGCGTGCGGATAGACAGCATCTCGACGGCATTTTGAGCGACAATGCGTGTTTTGTCGCGCTTGACAATGCCCAATGCCCCTAAGAAGTTTCTGAATGATGCCAACACCACGTTGGTTTCAACGTCCATGCTCAGGGTCAGGCCGTAACGTTTGCGATCTTCCGACAGATAACCAATGCCGTGCCGCACTGCGTCACAGGGGTGGTGGATATGAACTCTTTTGCCTTCGACGTAAATTTCACCCGAATCCACCGGGTCAGCGCCGAAAATCGCGCGGGCGACTTCGGTCCGGCCTGCGCCCATCAGCCCGGCAAATCCGACGATCTCGCCCTGTTTGAGGTGGAAATTCACATCTTTGATCAACCGGCCCCGATTGAGGTTTTTGACTTCCAACACGATGGGCTGCGTGTTAGCTTCGGGGAGTTCGGGCGCCGCCTCGTAGATCGTCCGGCCTACCATCATGCTGATAATCTGGTCAATCGGCGCGGTCGCGGCGCTGACAGTATTGACATAATTCCCGTCGCGCATGACCGTGATTCGGTCGGCGATCTTTTTAAGCTCTTCCAGACGGTGGCTGATATAGACGATCCCGACCCCTTTTTGACGCAGAGAACGGATAATGCCGAACAACTCATCGATCTCTGTATCAGTCAGGGCGGCAGTAGGTTCATCCATGATCAGCACGTCGGAATTGAAGGAGAGAGCCTTCGCAATTTCGACCATTTGCTGCTTGGCAACCGTGAGTTCCGAAACTTTGATGCGCGGGTCAAGCTCGAGATGCAGCATTTGCAGGTAATCTAACGCCATGCTGTTGGTCTTTTTGTCATCGACCATGAAGTTCCAACGGCGGCGCGGCTCGCGGCCAATGAAGATGTTTTGCGCTACGGTGAGATGCGGCATCAGGTTGAGTTCCTGGTGGATCATACTGATGCCAAGATTTTGGGCGGCGCGCGGGCTGCTGATGTGAACGTCGGGGCGGTTTTTGAATGTGATGTGCCCGGCATCTTTTGAGTAAATGCCCGCCAAAATTTTCATCAGCGTCGATTTACCCGCGCCGTTCTCGCCCACCAGGGCATGAACCTCGCCGGACAGCAGTTCAAAACGAGCTTGTGAAAGCGCATGGACACCAGGAAAGGACTTTTCGATCCCTTCCATCAAAACTAACGTATCGCTCATTTTTTAAAGTCCCATGCTTTATAAAAAAGGACATTTTTTAGGAACGAACGGGCTTGCGTCTAACTATGTTATAACAGGTTATTGAATGTGATAACGATAACATGATAACGATAACATATCATAGGTTTGATCGGATGTCAACCAGTTTGTATAGGTTTTAGTCAATCCGCTAAAGCCTGCAAAACTTCGGTGGTGTGGCCCAAACGTTCGGTCATATAACTCGCGACAAAACGATGGAAGGCAGCGGCGATTTCGGGCGTGGTAGTCTCTATTTGTCTTAATGCCTCAGCCTTCAGGCAGTAAACTGTCGTTGACTGGCTGGCGATAACGGAGGCCGTCGCAGGCCGGTTCAAATAAACTCCAGTTTCCCCGACCAATGTACCTGCTTCCATGCGGCGCACCCGGATGTTTTGCCCATTGTGGGTTTCGAGTTCAACCGACACCTGACCGGTTTCGATGAAAAAAATACCGGCGGCTTGTTCGCCCTGTCGGATCAAATAATCCCCGGCCCCAACTTCCTGGCATTCAAAATACTGCATCAGGTCCGAATAGGCCTGCGGGGAAGGCAGCACCTCTTTGATCTGCTGCATAAAAGTCTTAGGATGCGCGACCAAGCCCACGCTGGTAAATTTTTCGATCAGGTGGTTCTCGCACCACTCGACCCCGTGATCGAGATCGGGAAATACCTGGCAATTTTCCCCCTGAAGAATCTCTTTATTAAGCCGGCTGGCGGCTTGCGGGGAAAGATGCGTAAATACCAGCCCTATTCCGTGTGTCTGGGCCAGTTGTTGGATGCGCCGAAAACCAAGCTCGGCAGAAGAATCCAGACCTGTCACCAGCCGGAAATCGAAAACCACATACTTCAGGTTAGGCAGCGCGGGATCGGCCAGACGTTGTTGAAAATGATTGAGTAAAGTGGTGGCTGTTCCAAAGAACAAAAAACCTTGCAGTTTGAGGATATACAGCCAGTCTCCTTTAGATCGCAGAAGACCCTGGTATAAGGTGGAGCGTACCACGTGGCTGTGATAGGTCGCGCCGTTCAGAGTTTGTTTGACAACGCTGATCTGGCTGTAATTAATCGCAAACAGGATCACGGCGATCACCATACCCAGCCCTACACCTTCCAAAAAACCCGCCGCATTCATCACGAGCAGGATCACGATCACCATCGCATAATCAATAAGCGATAACTTGAACCAGGCTTCATAAATCCATTCAACCAGCAGTGCCACGCCCAGGAATAACACCAGACCGCCCAGAACCACGTTCGGGATATAGGCCAGCAGACCGCCGCCAAACACCAGAATCAGACCGCAAAACAACGCAACGAATATTCCGGGCAGCCGGGTACGCTTCGCGCCCAACTTATCCGCCAACATAGAAGCGCTGATCGTCTGGAACCCAACGCCGCCGCCGACTAATCCGGTTAAGATATTGCCCACCCCGGCGGATTTCAGTTCGCGGTTGAGATCAATATCTTGTTGCAGCAACAGTTCCAGGCCGGTCGCGTTGAGCAGCAGCGATACCGCCGACAGCGCCGCGATCATGCCCAGGCTGCCTACCTGACCGGAAATCACGCCCCAGTCAATCTGTTTGACGGCGGAAATACTCCAGGGTTCCCAGCGACCGCTCTCCTCCTGGGAGATCATCAGCCAGCCTTCGCGCCCCGCCTCAGCCAGGGACGCGCCGCTCAGCGTCAGCCCGATATAAAATGCGGCGATCCCGCTCAAGACCATGCCCGGTACGATCAACGGTGATGAGGAATGCCGCAGAATGAACCACAGCAGCCCGGCGAAAATCAGCCCCGGCAGCCACTTGATCCACACGTCTGCTTCGAGCAGTGCCGCAAGATTCCCCAGGTCTAGCGATTGGCCGGTTAAGACGGAAATGCCACCGCGCACCAACAGCAGCCCGGTGCCGCCCAGAAATCCACCAATGACCGGGTACGGAATAAACCGGACCAGGTTTCCCAACTTGAACCGTCCTAACAGCCACAGTGCGATCCCCGTACTCAAAGAGGCCAGGGTAAGTGCTGCTACTACCGTCCAGAAGATCTCGTCTGAGGTGGCCGAACCGGACATTTGATCGACAATCGCTGCCGCAATAACCGCCAGCACTGCCGCCGAGACATCTTGCAGCCCCGCAATCAGCCCAGGAACCGAAGTCGTAAGCGCGATGAACGAATTGATGATCATCTGCGCCAACAGCATAATCCCGATGGCGGTGGGAATATGAGCAGAAAGTCTGCCGGAAAAGATCAATGACGCAAAAGCCAGCGCCAGCGTCGTTTGAATCACCCCCAACACTAAGCCTGCCGTCAGGGAAGGCAGCAGTTGTTTGAGGCGTAAAACGGGAGATAAGCGGCGGAAAGAAACCGGGGATTCTTTAGGCTGAAACATTTAGCTGGCTCCTCAAAAAGCAATTTACCTGTTATTGTATGTCGTTTTTCCGCCCCGTACCGGGTTATTCGCGGCTGCCTGAAGTCGCCTCGTCTTGCAGCATAGACGCCACTTCGGCATTACTGAGACGCAGCAGATCGGCGCTGCTGATCTTGAGCAGGGCATCGATGCCGCCGCCGCCCGCGTACACAGTTTCGTGCTGCTGAACTGCCGGGTCCATAAACACGGGCATCGGCGTTTTTAGGCCCAGCGGCGGAACAGTCCCCACCGCATACCCTGTCAGCGCTAATACCTGATCGGCGTTCGCCAGCCGGACGTCTTTCCGGTTGACATTCAGCCGCGCCGCAAGTTTGTGATAGTCAATACGCTTTGTGCCGCTGCCGTAGATCAAAAAGGGTTTGTCATTCACTAAAAAGACCACCGATTTTACAATCTGGCTGGTTTCAACGCCGAGCGCCTTCGCCGCTGCCGGAACGGAAGGAGTCGGTGCACCGGGGTGAACAATCTCAGCGGGAATCTGGTGGCTGTCGAGATAGGCTTGCAGATTTTCAGGCGAGAGCGGTTTGAGTGATACTGCCTCAGCCGCTTCGACGAACAAAAGCTCAACCCGGTTGGCGGCAAAACCCATCAGGTATTTGCCCGCTGTCACACCGTCGGGGGACGTGAGAGCCACGTCCAGCGCCGCGAAATCGACAAAACCCACCTCTACTATCTGATGATAGAGGGCTGGCCCCCCTGGCGCGCCGATTACTTTGCCCTCGTTCACCTGCTGCACGCCAGGCATTTTTTTCAATAAGGTGATATGGTGCGCGTACTGCCGCGCAAAATCGCCGGTTTTTGACCCGGTTTTGTACAACAATACCAATTTGACCACGCTGTTTTACCCTCTCTGTTACTCTCGCTGCCGCAAACTGTGTCCGAAGATGGCCCCCAGCAAAAAAGCGATCATCACGGCCTGCCAGGGTTTGGCCTGAACCATTAACGTTGCATCACCGGTCATCTGGTCCAGAGTGTGGCTGTCCAGGTAGACAGCGGCGCGTTCCAGGCTGCGCGAAAGCTGCTGCGCCTGCCGGATCGCCACTTCATCCCCAGACCGAAAACCCTCGGCGCGAATATGCTCGGCAGCAGTGATCAACTGGTTGGCAGCGGCGTCTTTGGTGGCATATACCTGTTGGATCACGGTCCGGCGTGCTTCGCGCAGCGGCATCCAGGGGCGCAAATTCGAGTCGGGATAGTCTTCTAACTTTTTGTTCTCGTTTTCGTCGGTCATCTCCCAGCCTCCTGAGTCTTATTGTCCGACTTTGCCAACCGTGCTACGATCCAGGCAACTATAACCGCGCCAGCGGCTGCCTTCCAAAAATCGTTCGTATCTGAGTTATTACGGGGAAAAAATCATGGGCGCTCCAAATCTCTCCTACCCCCGCCAACCCTATACCTATGGCCGCACCGCCGGACGACGTATGAATCCCTGGGCGCTGCGCCTGACGCTGCTCTTTTTTTTCGGCGTGGTGCTGCTGATCCTGGTGATGTTGATCCTGGTGGCTGGTTACGAGTTTTTGCACGAGGATGAAATTTATCCCGGCGTCTCGACCGTGTTGGATGTCGATCTGGCGGGCATGACACGTCAGGAAGCCTCCGCCGCCCTGACCGAACGGTTCACGTACCCTACCGACGCCGTTTTCACCTTTCGTTATGGTGATCAATCGTGGCAGTTTACAGCGAGCGAACTGGGCGTACAGTTGGATGTAGACGCGACGATAGACGCCGCTTATAATGCCGGGCGCGATGGCAACCGCGCCGAAAATCTGCTCTCGCAGCTTGACATTCGTATGAATGGGTATCCGGTCACGCCGATTGTCACCTATAACCAGACACAGGCCGAACGCCTGTTGAACGACCTCGCCGCAACCTATGTCAACCGCCCGGTGTTGGATGCCACGCTCACCATACGTGATCACCGCGCCTATGCCCCCCCGAGTCAGGTCGGGCGCAGTGTGGATATTGCAGCGGCGCTGATGGTGCTGCGCCAGGAGATTCTCGCGCTCAACACGCGCAGCGAGATCGTATTCGTTGTCAACGAGACTCAGCCCACCGTGCGCGATACGTCTGCCGCTGCCCAACAGATCAACCTGGCGCTGTCGGCCCCAGTGGAATTTTATGTTCAGGGCAGCACCAGCGGCACACATTCATGGGTATCACAGGTCGCGTCATTGGAAGAGATGTTAGTAATCGAGCCGGTGCAAAATTCGGACTTGACCGGCGGGTATCAGGTCAGTTTGAGTCTGGATCAGGCACGCGAATTTTTGAACGAGCTGGCTCCCGATCTGACTCAGACGCCAGTTAATGCCCGTTTCACGTTTAATGACGAGACGAAACAACTTGAGCCGATCCAGAACAGCCAGACCGGGCGCGGGTTGGATGTAGAAAGCACCGTCGCCGCGTTTGAAAAAGCTGTATTTGCCACAAATCCCGGTGAACGTCGGGTGGCGCTGGTCTTTCAGGATATTGCGCCGACCATTCCCGACACGGCAACCGCAGTCCAGCTAGGAATCACCGAACTGGTGATCCAAAAAACGACCTATTTTTACGGCTCGACGGCGGCCCGCCGCACGAATATTGATGTCGCCGCCTCGCGTTTTCACGGGCTGGTGATTCCGCCGGGCGAAATCTTCTCATTTAACGAATGGCTCGGTGATGTCAGCGCGGAAACCGGCTATGAGCAAGGGTTGATCATCGTCGGCAACCAGACGATCACTGGTGTGGGCGGCGGGGTATGCCAGGTAGCGACTACGGCTTTCCAGACGGCGTTTTATGGCGGATACCCTATTATGGAGCGAGTGGAACACGCCTACCGGGTCGGTTATTATGAAGAGGGCGAAGGCCCCGGTATGGACGCCACCGTCTATTATCCGATTGTCGATCTGCGTTTCCAGAACAACACGCCCTACTATCTGCTAATCGAAACGTATGTGAACCAGTCAAACAGCACCGTCACCTGGAAATTTTACAGCACCGGCATGGACCGGCGTGTGGTCAAAGATGGGCCGTATATCCGCAACGTCACCCCGGCTCCGGCGGCGATCTATCATGCTAATCCGGCACTGACCCCAGGGCAAATCCGCCAGTTGGATTATGCGGTGAGCGGCGCGGATGTGTATCTTTACCGGACGGTGTACGAAGGCGACCGGGTGATCATCGACAACGAAGAATATCACAGCCATTATGTTCCGTGGTCCGACCAATATGAGGTCGCGCCGGGCGATTCGCGTATCAACGGTTAAGAGAGAGGCATGGCAAAAACCCAGGTTTTTTACGAATGTCAGAGTTGCGGGCGCAAAGCGCCCCGTTATATGGGCAAATGCCCGCAGTGCGGCGAATTTAACACCATGATCGAAATGGTGGAGGCACCGGAACCGTCGAAGCTCGCTGCTAAATCTGCCGCCGCTCACCGCTCAAAACCGGTCAAATTGTCCGAGGTTTCCACCGATGCCGGAGACCGGTATACCGTGCCGGTGGGTGAACTGGCGCGCGTATTGGGCGGCGGACTCGTGCCGGGCAGCATTGTGCTGGTCGGCGGCGATCCGGGCATCGGCAAAAGTACGCTGCTGCTGCAATTGGCCGCGCTGATGGATCAGATTGCCGGGCCGGTGTTATATGCCAGCGGCGAAGAGAGCGAGCGCCAAATCAAAATGCGTGCCGACCGGCTGGGGCTGCATCCCACCCAGCTTTTTCTCGTTACCGAAACCGAGATCGGCGCGATCATGGCGCATGTAGAGAACATCAAACCGCGCCTGCTGATCGTGGACTCAATCCAGACGACCTATTTTGAAGGCAAAGCCTCGGCAGCGGGCAGTGTCAGCCAGGTGCGCGAATGCGCCAGCCAGTTTCGCGAACTGGCAAAAAACAGCGGGATCGCCGTTTTTTTGGTCGGCCATGTCACCAAAGAGGGTGTGATCGCGGGGCCGCGTGTGCTGGAACATATCGTAGACACGGTGCTGTACCTGGAAGGGGACCGCTTCCAGGCTTACCGGCTGCTGCGCAGCGTCAAAAATCGTTTTGGCCCGACCAGCGAGGTCGGCGTGTTCGAGATGCGGGATAAGGGTATGGTGGAGATCACCAACCCGTCCGAGCTGTTTATCGCAGAGCGCGTAGTCAACGCGCCGGGCAGCGCCATCGCGGTCACGCTCGAAGGCACGCGCCCATTGCTGGTCGAAGTGCAGGCGCTCGCCAGTCAGACGGTTTACCCTAACCCGCGCCGAACTGCTAACGGGGTAGATAGCAACCGCATGTTATTGATCACTGCCGTGCTGACTCAGCGGCTCGGCCTGCGGCTGTTTGAAAAAGATATTTTCGTCAACGTGATCAGCGGCCTCAAAATTGATGAACCCGCTGCTGATCTGGCGATTGCGGCGGCGATTGCGTCCAGCATTGGTGATGTTCCGATCCCGGCGGATATGGCGTTTGTGGGCGAAGTCGGGTTAAGTGGGGAACTCCGCGCTGTCAGCCAGACCGCGATCCGTATACGCGAAGCGGCCAAACTGGGCTTTAAGCGGGTATTGGTCCCGCGCACCTTCCGCCACGAAGAAGCCCCC
>JACRBK010000341.1 GCA_016234525.1 Chloroflexota bacterium | reverse complement strand
GTTGTCGAGTGTGTCAAGTCTGAAGGTTTGCAGTTGATCACGTTTGGGGATGTTTCCGCGCTGAACGGGTGAAAACACGATGACCGATGAATTTGTCCCGGATGGGGACGACGAACTTTCGTATGAAGATTTTGAGGACGCCTGGACTGGCGAAGACGACGATCTGATCGATCTGGACGCGCTTGAAGATGAGATCGAACCCGGCGCGTCTCCGGCCAAAAAGGATAAGGCGACCGAGCGTCTGTTCAAAAAGATCGATTCGTTGGACTCGGCGCTCCCCCCGCCGAAATCCCGCACGTCTGCCCGATCTACGTCGCGCCGGACGGCCCCGCTGATTCCACCTGTGGTGGTCGATCAGGCGGCAGAGGAAACCCCGCCCGCCGCTGATCTCGAACCGGAACCAGCGCCAGAATTACCACCCGCGCCTGCCGCTGAGATCGAGCCAGAACCAGCGCCAGAGCCGGAACCAGCGCCGGAATTACCACCCGCGCCCGCCGCTGAGATCGAGCCGGAACCAGCGCCAGAGCCGGAACCAGCGCCGGAATTACCACTCGCGCCTGCTGCTGAGATCGAGCCGGAACCGGAACCCCAACCAGAGCCGGAATTACCACTAGCACCCGCTGCCGAGATCGAACCTGCCTCAGCGCAGGAGGTCGAAGTGGTTCAGGATGCAGGCGAGGCCGAACCGTCTGGCCCGCCGCCGCTGCCCGCTACGGTTTATCTGGCGCTGCTCAGCCTGCCGCCTGAATTGATCACGCAGGTGCGCGATCTGCGCAGCACCGGCAAAATAACAGATATGCCACAGCCAGGCGCTCGCCTGATCGCCGGATTCCGTGCTGCCGATCTTGAGTCGGTCAAAACGGCGGTGGCTGCGTGGGTGCGCACGCATCTACCGATTCAGATCGAAACCACCGGGGTATGGGCCGAGGTCGTCGGCGCACAGCAGTATATTGCGGCCTGGTCGCTCGAATTGACGAAAGAGATACGCACCGCGCAGCGCACCCTGAGCAAAACGTTGGCCCCCTTAGTGGTTCCGCTGGACGACACGCCCGCCGAATTTCCGGTGCGGGTGAGCATCGGGGATCAGATCGCGGCCAAACGTTACCCGCTGGTCATTGGGCAAATGCAGCGCGATTTTGAGCCGGTGGTCTGGCACGCCGCCGAATTGATTTTGGTCCAACACGAGCCGGAAACCGCTTCTGGTGAATGGCAGCTAACCGCCACCTTTGATTAACCCAGCGCAAAGGAAAATGAGCCATGTCTGATCCACAAACCAATCTGAATATCAAGACCACCCAGACCGTCAAGGCGGTATCTACTAAGGCCGAGGAGAAGTCTAAACTTTTCTTCTTCCGGCGGATGCCGCGCCGTGACATCCCTCGTGAGTGGACCAAACCCGACGACGAGAAAGAATATGAAACAGAACTGTTAAACGAGGGTTTTGTCAGTGAGGCGCTGCTCAAAGGGCAGATGTCGGAAGAACTGAAGATAGACCTGCGCGAATTAAACCAACACTTGCTGCCGCACTTCTGGCGGGTGAACCAGCGCGCCAAGTTCTATCAGAACCGTTATTACCAATACCAATGGGCTTTTATCCTGGCCGCCTTTTTTACGACTGTTTTTGCTTCGATGAACGTGTTTGCGTATGCGCAGGGCTGGACCGACTCGGTCAATCTGATCGCTTTCCGTTTTCATTGGAGCGAATTTCTAGGGCTGGCAACGGCCCTGATCAGCGGTGTGGCGGCGGCAGTATCATTTTTGGATGCGAACCAGACGCCGCAAAAGCGCTGGTTCCGCGCCCGCGCTCAGGCCGAAGCGCTGCGCTCGACGTATTTCTTGTACCTGGCCCGCCAGGAGCCGTTTAATACCCTGAACACGGGTGAGCGCGTCCAGATCATGCGCCAGCGGGTGATCGAAGTGCTGCGCCAGGCCCGCACTGGCTCCGCCGATCAGGCCGCGACCTATGTTGATGTGGCGGCGCTGACCGACGAAGAAGAAGAAGCCGAATCGGCTGAACGCGAAGCGGAGCCGCCGCCACCCGCTGCTGACCACGATACGCCGACCCCGCTCCCTGGGGTTTAAGTTCTGACACCTTTGGAGATAAAACCATGACAATTACCCCACCCTCACCCCAGGCTAAGCCCGCAGCGGCGCAGATCCTGTTCACCGAAGAAGAGGCGCGGCTGCGTACCGAGTTGTATCTCAACCAGCGCGTGGAATATCAGGATAAATATTATGAACGGCGGATTGCCGAATTTACCTTCAATTCGGACTTGATGCTGTGGTTTTCGGCGCTGCTGATGGGCATTTCGACCGTTATTTCGTCCTATTCGGTGGTCACGGATCGCCCCGTCTTTGCTTTTGTGACCGCCCTGCTGCCCACTTTTGCCACCGCTGTGACGGCTTTCCGATCCCTTTATCAGTGGCAGCGTCAGGCGACGATTTATGAGGACTGCTGGCTGGCGTTGCAGCAGGCCCGACTCTCTATGCCAGATACCGACTTTTTGAACAAGGGCGATTATGAACGCTTCTTCCCTGAACTGGTGCTGCGCGCTGAAACGGTGCTGCGTCACGAAGCCAGCCAGTGGGGGCAGATGGAGCAGGTTCCAGCCAGTCCTGCCTTTAAGACGCAGGAAACACCGGCTGTCGTGGTTAAGATAAATCCCCCGCGCCGCCGCCGCTAGAGACTGTTATGCACTTTTTACCCTCACCCAACTTTTCCTCATGGAGAAGGGGTAAAAAAACTCTGCCAGCAAGCCCCTCTCTCAAAAGGAGAGGGGCTTCAGGGTGAGGGCTGAACGCCCAAAATACATCGCAGCCTCTACTGGGTAAAGTACTGCTTTGCCCTGCAATCATCCGGCCTTGCCCTGTTGTTCGCCTGCCCTGATAATGGAGATAATTTATTCCCCTATCTTTCTAAAACCATCCTTTTAACGTCTATATACCTTGACAGTTATATATAAAATTGGTACACTTGTTCTACTAAAACAGCTTCGTGAATCGCGAAGCTGTTTTGGCTCATGCCGTCAACGCAGCGCGAAAGGAAAAAATGTGACCCAGGAATACATTGAGATTCGCGGCGCACGCGAGAACAACCTTAAGAATGTGTCACTACGCATTCCCAAACGCAAAATCACAATCTTTACGGGTGTGTCTGGCTCCGGCAAATCATCCATTGTATTCGATACGATTGCCACCGAAGCACAGCGGCTTCTCAACGAAAACTTCAGTTTGTTCATCCGTAATTTTCTGCCCCGCTATTCTCAACCGGAGGCAGATGCCATCGAAAATCTGAGTATGGCAGTCGTGGTTGACCAGAAGCGCCTGGGCGGCGGATCACACTCGACCATGGGAACCGTCACCGATATTGCGTCGGTGCTTCGGTTACTCTTTTCAAGAGTGGGCGAGCCGTTTATCGGCTATTCCAACGCTTTCTCGTTCAATGACCCGCAGGGCATGTGTCCTGAATGCAACGGTCTGGGGCGCAAGATGGGTGTGGATGTGCAGTTGTTTCTGGACACGTCCAGATCGCTCAACGAAGGGGCTATCTTGTTCCCGGAGTATGCCACGACCAGTTGGGACTGGAGCATTGTCACCAATTCGGGCTTGTTCGATAACGACAAGAAGCTGGCAGACTACAGCGACAAAGAAATGGATCTGCTGCTGCACAGCAAGCCTTACAAGGTCAAAACGGAGGTTGGGAGCAAATCCATCAACCTGACTTTCGAGGGCATCATCGACAAGTTTACGCGCAAATACATCACCCGCGACGTAAAAACCTATTCGGAGCGCACACAGAAAGCCGTCGAGCCTTACATTTCCATGCAGCCCTGCCCGCTGTGTCATGGCGCGCGTCTCAGCCAGGCGGCGCTGAGCTGCAAGATTGCCGGGTACAATATCGCCGAGCTTTGCGCGATGGAAGTTTCGCGCTTGATTGAAGTCGTGAAGGGCATCAAAGACCCACGCCCTGCGCCGATTGTCGCCACCTTAACCGAACGGCTTCAGCATCTGATTAATATCGGGCTGGAATATCTGACGCTCGACCGTCCCACCGATACCTTATCCGGGGGGGAATCGCAGCGCGTCAAAATCGTGAAACATCTCACCAGCAGCCTGATGGATGTGATGTATATTTTCGATGAGCCGAGCATCGGGCTGCACCCGCGCGACATCCACCGCATGAACGAACTGCTGCAAAAGCTGCGTGACAAAGGCAACACCGTGATTGTGGTCGAACATGACCCGGATGTGATTAAAGTCGCCGACCATGTCGTTGATGTGGGACCCCGTGCGGGCAGCGGCGGCGGCGCTGTCGTCTACGAAGGCAGCTACGAAGGGTTGATCCATGCTGAAACGCTGACCGGGACACATCTGCTCCAGGCGCTGCCCATTAAGAGCAGTTTTCGCCAGGCGAGGGGGAAATTTTCCATTGTCGACGCCAGCGTCAATAATTTGCAGAATGTCAGTGTCAATATCCCGGCAGGCATCCTGACGGTTGTAACTGGTGTGGCTGGCTCTGGCAAAAGCTCCCTCATCAATGAGGCGTTTTTGCAGCAGCACCCGGACGCCATTGTCATCGACCAGACCGCTGTCGGCACATCGAGCCGTTCCAATCCCGCCACCTATACTGGCATTCTGGACGATGTGCGCAAGGCGTTCGCCAGTGCCAACAAAGTCAGCGCGTCGCTGTTCAGTTTTAATTCCAAAGGCGCGTGCGAGAATTGTCAGGGGGCGGGCGTTATCTATACCGACCTCGGGCCGCTGGACAGCTTCAAGACCCCGTGCGAAATCTGCGGTGGGAAGCGCTTCAAAGACGAAGTGCTGCAATATAAGCTGGATGGCAAATCGATTACCGATGTGCTGGCGATGACCATTCAACAGGCGCTCGAATTTTTCGACCTCAAGGAAGTGGTTCGCCGGTTGCAGGCGATGCATGATGTCGGGCTGGATTATTTGACACTGAGCCAGCCGTTGAGCACCTTATCGGGCGGTGAATGCCAGCGTATCAAGCTCGCCAGCGAACTCCACAAGAAGGGCAGCATTTACGTGATGGATGAACCGACGACGGGCTTGCATATGTCGGACATCAGCCACCTGCTGGAAATCATGAATCGGCTGGTCGATACCGGCAACACGGTGATTGTGATTGAACACAACCTCGATGTGATTCGTAATGCCGACTGGATTATCGACATGGGACCCGAAGGTGGCAGCAAAGGCGGCAAAGTGATCTTCGAAGGCACGCCGAAGGATCTGCTCAGCGCGAAGCATTCTCTCACGGGGGAATACTTGCGGCGCTAGAGCCTGTTATGAATTAGAGTCAGTGCGCTTCGTTTTCGCTGACGGCTGGCGGCTGGATTACTCGCAGTTCACGTTCGCCAGATGTTCTTCATAAGTCACGGCGAAGGCTTCGCCGCTGCCATCACACGAGGCGGTGTGGAAGCGGTATTCCGTGCGGGGAGCATAGACGGTCGCCATAATCGCGCTGAGTCCGGGGCTGTCGATGGGGGTAGGCGGCAGCCCGGCGCGGTTGTAGGTGTTGTAGGGGGAATCGACCTGTAATCCGCTCGCCGTGACGCGCGGCCACCAGTTGCCCGGCCCGCCAAGCGCATAC
>JACRBK010000343.1 GCA_016234525.1 Chloroflexota bacterium | reverse complement strand
TGTTCGGGTCGGTCCTGGATGAGTTGGTGCGCGGCAGCGGTAATATTGATATTTACGTGATTCACGGCGATACCGATGACACGCGAATTTTACCCGCGCAGGTGCTGCTGCGGCGGGAAAACAACTGGTCTAATTATCTTCCGGCGGTGCTGGTCATCGCGGTATGCACCCTGGTTGCCCGGCTCATGAAGAACCATTTTGAACCCGCCGACCTGATCATGGTCTATCTGGTGGGCATTGTCGTAGTGGCGACTCGTTATGGGCGGGGACCCTCGACGCTCGCGTCGCTGCTCAGCGTGGCGTCCTTTGACTATTTTTTCGTCCGACCCTATTTGACCTTTTCGGTGAGCAACTCGCAGTATATTGTTACTTTTGTCGTCATGCTGCTCGTCAGCCTGGTGATCAGCACCCTCACGGCCCGCATCAAACGACAGGCCGAAGCTGCCCGCGAACGCCAGCGTCATACGGCCAGCCTCTATGCTATGAGCCGGGAATTAGCCAACAGCCGAGGCACTGACAACCTGGTCAAGATTGCCGGGCAGCATATCGGCGATATTTTTGATGCGCGTGTGATTGTTCTCCTACCTAATAAAGATGGGCAGCTTCAAATACAAGCGGACGCCACGCTGGACGAGAACGAACTGGCAGTGGCACAGTGGGTCAGTGAACATGCGCAGGCGGCGGGCCTTAGCACCGAGACTCTGCCGGGCGCACAGGGCATCTATATGCCGTTGAACGGCTCGCAGGGCACAGTGGGAGTTACCGGCCTCTATCCAGCCGATCCTCGGCGTCTCCAGGCCCCCGACCAGCGGTATTTGCTGGAGACCTTTGTGGGGCAAATGGCACTGGCGCTTGAACGCGCACGTTTAGCCGAAGAATCGGAGCGTGTGCGGCTGCAAGTGGAAACCGAACAACTGCGGAGTTCGCTGCTCAGCTCTGTTTCACACGATTTGCGCACGCCGTTAGTGTCGATTACCGGGGCGGCCAGCAGCCTGCTGGAAGATGACGGCACGCTTTTGCCACAGGCGCGCCACGATCTGGCTCAACTGGCGTTTGAGGAAGCTGAACGGCTCAACCGTTTGGTGAGTAATTTGCTCGATATGACCCGGCTGGAAGCGGGCGTTCGGATCGAAAAAGAATGGCAGTCGCTCGAAGAGGTGATCGGGATCGCCTTGAACCGGCTGGAAACGCGCTTGCAGGATCATCCCTTGACAACGTCTTTGCCGCCCCATTTACCGCTGTTTCCCTTTGACAGTTTGCTTATGGAACAAGTGCTGGTCAATTTGTTAGAGAACGCCATCAAATATACGCCCTCCGGCACGCCCATTGAAATATCGGCGCATGTCGAAGAGGGTTTTGTTCAGGTCGAAGTGGGCGATCACGGTCCTGGATTGCTGCCGGGCACAGAGCAGCTTGTGTTTGATAAGTTCTACCGCGCTCAGCCGGACAGCGTGCGCGGCGCAGGGTTGGGGTTGGCGATCTGCCAGAGTATTATAAAGGCACACGGGGGACGTATCTGGGCGGAAAACCGCCCAAGAGGGGGCGCAATATTCCGTTTTACGTTCCCCATAGGTGGGGAACCGCCGGAGGTAAAAACTGACGATGAGTGAGGAAACGGGAGGGCTGATTCTCGCCATAGAGGATGATCCCCAGATTCTACGTTTTTTGCGGGCGACGCTGACCAGCAGCGGTTATAAACTGCTGGAAGCAACAACCGGAACCGAGGGACTGAATCAGGTGGCACTACGCCATCCTGATATTATTATTTTAGATTTGGGTCTGCCCGATCTGGACGGCCTGGAAGTGACACGCCGCCTGCGAGAATGGTCAGCCACGCCGATTATTGTGGTGTCTGCGCGTGAAAAAGAGCGCGACAAGGTCGAAGCCCTCGACGCGGGCGCAGACGATTATCTCACCAAACCGTTTGGAACAGGCGAATTATTAGCCCGGATTCGTGTCGCCCTTCGCCATTCACTCAAAACGATGGGGGTGGACGATGGCCTGTTTGAACTGGGAGAACTTCGGGTAGACCTCACGCGCCGCCAGGTTTTTGTCCAAAAAAATGAAGTTCACCTGACCCCAATTGAATATAAACTGCTCACGATTTTAATCCAAAACGCGGGGAAAGTGGTCACCGGGCGGCAGTTGCTCAAACAGGTCTGGGGACCGGGCTATGTCACCGAGAGTCACTATCTTCGGGTGTATATGGGACAACTGCGCCATAAGTTAGAGGTTGATCCGACTCGGCCTCGTTATTTGATCACGGAGCCGGGTGTGGGCTATCGTCTGAAAACGGAATAGGCTGTGTATCTCATTCGGCTTCGTCCCTATGTGCTGGCCCTACTGCTCACGGCGGGAGCAACGCTCTTGTTGTGGCTCTTGCGCGCCGAACTGACCCCTGCCAATAATTCTCTGCTCTATTTACTGGTTGTCTTGATAGTGGCTATCTCGCAAGGCACGGGGCCTTCGCTGCTGGCGGCGCTGGTTAGTTTTTTGGGATTTAACTTTTTTCTGGTCGAACCGTACTATACATTTCATGTTGCCGACCCGCGCGATCTGCTGGATTTGCTGGTGTTTTTCGCTTCGGCCACCCTGACCGGGCAGTTGGCGTCGTATGCCCACCGTCAGGCCGAACGCGCCCAGCGCAGCCGGGCGTTTGAGGAAGCGGATCGACTCAAAACGGCGCTGCTGCACGCGGTATCGCATGACTTACGAACGCCGATCACGATCATCAAAACGTCGGTCAGCAACCTGCTTACCTTTTACGCCACTTTGCCGGAGAACGAACGCGAAGATATGCTGCGCGTGATCGAAAACGAAGCCGATCATTTGAATAAGATGGTGGGCAATCTGCTGGATATTTCGCGCCTGAAGGCGGGCGCACTACAAATGAACCAGGGCTGGAATTCGTTGGAGGAGGTCGCCGGAGATGTCGCGGCGCGGGTGTGGCAGATCACCCACCAGGAGCGTGTTCACATCTGTTTTCCTGACTCCATACCCCTTGTTTGTTTTGATTATGGGCTGATCTTGCAAGTCCTGAGCAATCTGGTTGAAAACTCGCTGCGCTACGAGCCGCCTGACCGGCAGATCGAAATCTGCGGCGAGCTGGTTAAAGGGGAGACGCGAGTACTCGTTCGTAACCATGGGCCGAATATCCCCGCCGAAGAGCGTGATCTTATCTTTGAGCCGTTTTTTCACGGGGCACGCGGCAATATCGGCCTGGGTCTCGCCATCGCAAAAGGGATTGTTGAGGCCCATGAGGGCCGCCTGTGGATTGAAGATACGCCGGGGGGCGGCGCGACCTTTGTTTTTTCCTTGCCATTGACGGTGATGCCGGAGGTGCAGCCTAAATGAATATTCTTGTGGTCGATGACGAAGCGCAGATTTGCCGCCTGTTAAAAACCG
>JACRBK010000342.1 GCA_016234525.1 Chloroflexota bacterium | reverse complement strand
CCCACCGGCTGTCCGTCGATCTGGGTAATCGGCACGACGCCTCGCCCGCTGCTGGTCAGCATCGCTTCGGCTAAATGAGGAATTTCGCTGCGATGTAGGGCCGATAGATTCAGCGGCAGGATTTCCGGCGCGATCTCAAAAATCGCTTTGCGCGTGATTCCTGCCAGCACGCCATCGGGAGCAGTACGCAGCACACCGTCTACAATTCCGTAAAAATTGCTCGACAGCCCTTCTAAAAGATACCCCTCAGACGAAACCAACATCGCTTCATAGATTCCTGGCGGCAGGCTGCTGAACGTCGGCTGCCGGACGGCCATCCAGTCGGTTGTTTTGGCGACCGGATTTTCGCGCACCAGCGGTGTGGTGCTGACCTGCGCTCCCTGCTGAATGACCGATTCAGGGACCGGGTGCAGCAGTTCCAGCGCCAGGTAAATGTGATCGGGGGTGTCTGCCGGGATAGTGATACGAAATTTCGCGTCCGGGTAGCCGCTGCGTGAGATGCTGGAACGCAGCGCCGCCCGCAAACGCGCGCGGTCCAGCGTGGCCGGGATATTCACCAGCCGCGCCGATTCTTCCAGCCGGTCCAGGTGCGCGCCCAATAACAGCGCGTGATCGCCGTGAAACGTGCGTGCTGCCGTGTAGACTCCGCGCGGTTCATGCGGCACAGCGGCAGCCAGGGATTCGACTTGATAAGGGGTGGGAATCAAGCCCTCTGGAGTCAGGATGAAAGTGGGGATGTGTGCTGCGATTTGTGTCAAGTTCTTTTTCCTACAAGAGAATAAATACTGGCAGAGCAGCGCCTTGCCAGCGATAAAACCAACATTCATTATTCTTCGGGCTTCGGCGCTGATGTTGCAGCGGCGGGTGTCTCAGGGTTAAACGAAGCAAACCCCTTGCGCATATGCTGCGCCTTTTTCTGAAGATCGCGGAAAAAATCGCTGTCAACAATCTGTTCGACCTGCTCCTGCCGCCGGTTTTCGTCGATCATGATTTGCAGTTCGGCCACCTGTTTCTTGAGTTTTTCTTCACGCTGCCGGACTTTGCCCACCATAATCTCGAATACCTGGGCCAGTTTGTTAATTTCGTCGTGGAAATGCCCGCCCGTCAGTTTGGATAGGTCTTGTTCATAGTCGCCTTCACCGATGCGTTCA
Organism: Chloroflexota bacterium; assembly: GCA_016234525.1. Taxonomy (GTDB): domain Bacteria; phylum Chloroflexota; class Anaerolineae; order Aggregatilineales; family Aggregatilineaceae; genus JACRBK01. The sequence goes on along the minus strand of JACRBK010000342.1, from coordinate 1,517 downwards.
GCCGCTTCAGTCAAGGCCGCTACCGGGCGCGTGAGCCACCGCGAAACGAGATAGACCATGCCGATCAGCAGCACGGCACTGATCACCGCTGCGGGGACAAAACGATCACGCACATCGCTTTGCACCTGGCGCACATAGTCCGCGCGGAAATCAATCCCAACGGCTCCCACCATTTGCCCGGCTGAATTTTTGATCGGGGCATACCCTGATACCCACGCGCCGGGGAAGTTGGGGTCTTCGTAGATGGTCATATAGAGTTCTACTTGCTGTGTTCCGGCGAGGATGATCTCGGCGTCGGCGGGATCATAGACCACACTTTGCAAAAAACGAGCCGCTGAGTCGGGGTCTGCCGAAAGCACCAGGCTGTCTGTGACAAATACGACTTCGTTGGGACTGGCTCCCTTTGCATAGGTGTAGATGCTTTTAGCGCGGGGATCGATCTGGGTCATCTGGTTCAAAAAAGCGGCTTGATCCCAGAACAGGGCATTGTCCTGATCAGCGTCGAGACCTTCTTCGGTGGGGGTTCCACCATTTTCAACCAGGTCGCTAAAATCATCACCGTTAATTTGTCCGGCGACGCCGGTAACGAATACCTGCAAGTCTTCTTCCAAACGGTCCATTGCTACGCTGGTGCTGAACGTGTAAAACCAGTAATACGCGCCGCCAAAGACAATCGCAAATAGAATCGAAAAAGCCGCCAGCAGCCTGATCGCCAGACTGATAAACACCCCTTTCGATTTATGGGCAGAAGCTTCGGTTGTGGAGGTCGCTGTTTGCTGCATGATCTTTCCCCTTGTGTTCCACCTGACGCATCACGTTCACGCCAACGAACGAATTTGTCATATGTCCTAATTGTGCCAGCTTATCGTTTGTCTATCAAAAACATCGGGTACTGGCCTAGAAATGCGGTGAATCTGGGAAAACGGTCTTCCCACCAAAAAAACAGGCGCAGCAGTTGTTTGCCCGGCCAACCGTGCAAAAACATCTTGGAGGATCCCACGCTGACACTACGCCAGCATAAAATGGCAAAAGGATAATCCCAACGCTGCCGTTTAAACCACCCGCTGCGATGGGGATGATAATAAAATGTATCTTCGGGAGTCGGTTCGGGCAAAAAGGTTAATGCTGGAAACATCCGGCGCATCCGCTGGCTGATCGCAAATCCGATCTTGCTGATCACGGCGGCGGGTTGATTCAATGGGGAGATATTGCCCCAGGTATACACGATCACCGCCCGTCCTGCCGGTTTGAGGACGCGGTGCAGTTCGTCAAACACGGCGTGCTGTTGCTCAGCGATGATATGATAAACGGTGTGCAGCGATACAATCGCGTCAAAAGCGCCCGTCCTAAAGGGTAAATTTCGGATATTGCCTAATACGAACAGGCCGCGCCCTGCCGGGACACGCTGTTTTGCTCCTATCAGGGCCTGGAATGATACATCGACACAAACACGGATGTCGTAATTTTCGGAATAAGTGAGGTAGGTTGGATATTGGATCGGGCCGGAAGCCACATCT
>JACRBK010000335.1 GCA_016234525.1 Chloroflexota bacterium | reverse complement strand
TGTTTTTGCCCGCTTCGGCGGCTAATTTTCTGCAAGACAGCATCGCTCAAACGCTGGAGCAGCGTGGATCGTTCGGGCTGGTCGCCGGGATCACGCTGCTGTGGTCATCGTTGGGCTTTTTCTCGAACCTCTCCTCAGCGCTAAGCCGCAACTATAGAGACGAAAAAGGTTATAACACCTGGAGTTCACGGGTAATGGGCCTGGGTATGATGATTGCGTTGGGGCTGCTGTTGATCGCATCCCTAGCGACGACGGTCGTATTCAATTTGATTGACCTGCTGCTGTTTTATCAGACAACCTCGTGGGTCACGACCGGCGCGCTGATCGTGCCGCTCAGCTTGAGCGTAGCGATCTTCGCCTTCCTCTACCGTTTTATTCCGCGTCGACAGGTACGCTGGGATGCAATCTGGATGGCGGCGTTTTTGGGCGGCGGGGCGTGGGAAATCGCCAAGCGTGCATTCGCGTGGTATCTGGATAATTTAGCCTCGTACAGCCTGGTTTATGGCTCTGTGGCGACAATGATTGTGTTGATGCTGTGGGTTTATCTTACCGGGATCATTATTCTGCTGGGCGGTGAAATCTGCGTAGGGCTGGATGATTGGATGAGCAAAAGGTCGGTAGAGGATTTACGCATTTCCTTTACCGACCTGACAGAACCGGTTGAGTAGACAGCGGGCGCAGCAGCGCCGCGCCCCTACTAAAATTTACCCCTCGCGGGACAGTACATAGATCAAGCCGTCTTGATGAGGGTTATAAGGACCGCCTTCAAAGGTATTATACCGCCCGCAGATCGTCAGCCCTACCTGCGCAAACATACTTTCCATATCGCAGTAACTCGGCCACCACGTTTGCCGCCGGTATTCCTGGCGCTGGTGTTCCGGCCCGAACACGACAGTCTGAGTCTGTTTGATACGGAGAGTTTGATCGTACTGCTCGCGGTAGATCGCCGCGCCGCCGCGCCACTCATCAAACGATTGAGCGCGGTCAGGCAGATCAGTCTGCCAATCGGTGGACCCGATCATTAATCGCCCGCCCGGACGCAGCAGGTTAGTCACATGCCACAACACTTCGAGCGCCTGCTCGTGATCCGGGAACCAGGTAAGCAGGTTGCCACAGAACTGCACGATAGCATCAAAACTTCCACGCAGCGGCATGTGCGCGATGTCTGCTTCGACCCACTGCACATTCAGGCTGTTCCGACGGGCATAATAACGCGCCAGACTCAGCAGTTCGCGTGAGAGGTCCAGCCCAACCACATGCAGGCCATACGCCGCCAGCGGCAGGCTGTGACGTCCCCAACCGCACCCCAGGTCTAACACCCGATCCCCAGGTCGCAGCCAGAGATGATCGAGCGCGAATTGAATTTCGGTATCGGTATGTTCTGCCCATGCAGCCGGGGCATCACCCGCGATCAAGCGGCGCGCCCAACCCGCCGCGATCTGGCGATACCACGCGCTGTTATCTCTATTATTGATAGTCAGAGAAAGCATTCTCAGGATTCTTTCTCCAGGCGGCACGGGCGCACTATCACGCAAAGGCTTCAGCCGTTGCGCTTCAGTTTTCCCGTGCGCTTGGTATATCGCTCTGCACGCTGGAACAGATGAATCCCCAGCGGCAGCATCACTAAGCCCATAATCAACAGGGGCACCACGTAAGTCAGCGGGTCGGATTTAGCTGTTTCTGGCAGCAGGGCCGCCCGCATACCTTCCAGCACATAGGTCGCCGGTGAAATCTTCGATAACACTTGCAACCATTCCGGCAGCACTGTCACCGGATAGTAGATGCCCGACACCAACAGGAAAAACGCCTGCACAATGTTGGTCATCTGAGCGCCGCGTTCAGGATAGAGCAGCGGCAGAATCGACGCGACCATACCAATCCCTACAAAAGACAGACTACCTACCAGCAGCAGGATCAGCGCGCTGAGCAAATCAGCGTCTGAGAGGTCCAGGTCAAAGAAGGTAGCTACCGTCACCCCTAAAATCACCGTAAAAATCAGGCTGTACAGGATGGCGAAAAACGTCTGTCCTATCATCTGGTTAAAGCGCCGGACGGGGGCCATAAACGTATATTCAATGGTCCCTTCCCAACGTTCCCAGGCGATCATCTCGCTGATATTGTGAAAAATGCTGGACAAAAACCGCCAGACCAGTGTCCCGATCAGCAGGTAGGTGATCATAAAGTTCGTGTCAATCTGCGTCTGGCCGGTGATCTCCCCGACCCCCGCGCCGATAAATGTCACCGCTAGTGAGTCGGCGATGGAATAGGCCATCCAGACCACTTCCCATCCCCAATAGCGTTTCACCAGATTGAAGTTACGCGCCACAAAAGCATAAGACTGGCGCATTTCTCCTTGGATGCCTCGTAGAATCATGGTTTCCTCGCTACACCTTCTCAGGCTCAAGATCGGCGGCGTCTGCTTCTTTTTCGATCAGGGCTTCGCCGGTCAGAGTCATGAATACATCTTCGAGCGTCGGCTCGTGGCCGTTACGTTTTACCTGCTGCTTAAGCGCCGCCGGCGTATCCATCGCCACGATCTTGCCGTCGTGCATGATCGCCACCCGGTCACAGATCGTATCGGCCTCATACATATCATGGGTCGTGATCAGGATCGTGGCGTTATGTACATCGCGCAGTTCGCGTACAAAAGTCTGGACTTCCATCTTGGAGCGTGGGTCCAGGCCGGTGTTCGGTTCATCGAGCAGCAGCACAGTGGGTTCGGTCAAAAAGGCGCGTGTGATGGCGACTTTCTGCTGCATTCCCCGACTCATTTCTTCCATCGGTTCGGTATAACTGTTTTCGCGCAGTCCCAGCCGTTTGAGGATGTCGCGCGCTTTTTGATCAGCGACTTTGCCCGACAGCCCATACAGCCGCGCCCCATAGAGCAGGTTTTCTTGCGCGCTGAGTTTTTTGAAGAATGAGGCTTCGACGGAGACACGGTTGATCAGCCGTTTGACCTGCATTTCGTGTTTAACCACATCCAGGCCAAAAACGGTGACAGTTCCTTCGTCGGGGATCAACAGGGTGGAGAGCAGGCGGATCAGCGTGGATTTGCCCGATCCGTTCGGACCTAATACCCCAAAGATTTCGCGGGGCTGCACGGTAAAGGAGACGTGATCAACGGCGGTGATGATTTCTTTGCCGCGTTTCGCTTTAAGACTTGATCCGCTGCCGTTGGCGGCTTGATCGTCACTAGAGTGTCCATTCTGGTGATCGGGACGGAGCCGTTTCCACCAGGGGATCGAGGCGACATTAAACCGCTTGACGACATCATTCACGATCAAGGCGGGTTGTTGGTGAGTAGAACTAGCTTCCATCATGGTTTAAAACTCCCCTTTTGGGTCGAACATTGTTTAAACTGGTTTGGAATGACCTGCCCGCCGCCTCAACAAAAAAAGCCGCGAGTGTGTGGCTCGCGGCTTTTTAGCCAGTTTGGGCGGACCCCGCGCACGGAGTCTTGCCAAACAAAAACCGCGAGCATTGCGCCCGCGGCCATTTTCTCTGTTAGAGGTTACTTAATGGCGAACAGGCGCAATACGACAATCGGCAGCACTGATGCCGTTGTCACGAAAACGCACGAAGATGAGGGTGTTGTGGTAGTTCACGATTGCGCCTTCTCCTTTCTTAGAGATGAAGGCAGTATATCATGCCTGCGCAGGGCTTGTCAAGCTCATAACTGTTCACCTACGGCCTATCTCATAGTCGCAGGCTGGTGAGTAGGGAATAAGGGGGGAGCAGCTACTGTCGAGAACCAATCCAGGCGTGGTATAATCGCCTCATAACATCGCCCTCTATCGTTTGGGGTGGTGATCATTGTTTGGGTTATTGACTTAAAAAAGGAAGTTTTGTTATGGATTTTATGCTGAACGAAGAACAACTTATGGCCCAAGAGATGGTGCGCAAGTTCGCCCAAGAAGAAATTGCCCCCACCATCAAAGAATGGGATCAAAAACATCAGCCGCATCCCCATGTGCTGCCCCGTATGGCCGAGCTGGGGATTTTGGGTATCAACATTCCGGTAAAGTACGGCGGGCAAGGCTTTGACTATATCACACTGGGGCTGGTCTGCGAAGAGTTGGAACGGGTAGATGCCAGCTTGCGTGTGGTCATGTCAGTCCATGCCGGGTTAAACAGTTTGGCGCTGCTGCAATGGGGAACCGAAGAACAGAAACAGCGTTTTCTGGTTCCTCAGGCCAAAGGCGAAAAGTATGCCGGATATGCCCTGACTGAAGCCGACGCGGGCAGTGATCCTGCCAACCTGCGCTCTACGGCCCGCCGTGAAGGGGATGTGTATATCCTCAATGGCGAAAAAATGTGGATCAGTCTGGCGACTAAAGCTGATCATATGCTGATCATCGCCAAGACCGATCCGCACGCCAAGCCGGTGCATAAGGGAATCAGCGCCTTTATCATCACGAGCGATATGAAGGGCGTGACCGCCGGAGATATTCACGGCAAACTGGGCGTGCGCGCCGGGTCTACCGGCTGGATCGCCATGCAGGATGTCGAAGTCCCCGTCGAAAACCGGCTGGGCGAAGAAGGCGAAGGGTTCAATATCGCCATGTCCTGCCTCGACAACGGGCGTTTTACGGTGGCCGCCGGGGCGACAGGCTGTATCCGGGCGTGTCTGGAAGACAGCGTAAAATATTCTAAAGAGCGCCATACCTTCGGCGTGCCGATTGCGCAGCACCAGTTGATCAAACAGAAAATCGCGTTTATGCAGCAGTGGTACGATGCCGCCCGGCTGCTGGTCTTTAAAGCGGGCTGGCTGAAAAACCTGGGCAAACGTAACACGCGCGAAACCGCCGTTGCCAAGTGGTTCGCCACCGATATGAGCGTGAAAGCCGCGCTCGAAGCGGTGCAGCTTTATGGCGCGTATGGGTTCAGCGATGAATATGATGTGGAACGCTACCTGCGCAATGCGAAAGGTGCGACCATTTATGAAGGGGCCAGCGAAATCCAGCAGTTGATCCAGGCGGATTACGCGCTGGGCTATCGCAAAGACAAGCCGATCCGCTGTGAGCCGGTGGCCTATGACGCCGACGCATGGCAGAGTGAAGCCTAAAATTTTTAAGGAGAAATTACTTTGCATATCGCCGTCATTACCAAAAGTGTGCCGGACACCGAAGCAGTGGTTTCGGTGGATGCCGGTGGGAAACTTCTGGCAGGGGATAAACTGGTCGTGAATCCCTGGGACGAATACGCCATCACCGAAGCGATCTTACTCAAAGAAGCCCACAAAGCGAAAGTTACGATCCTGGCTGTTGGGCCAGAACAACATAACGAAGCGCTGAAACACGGCCTGGCGATTGGCTGCGATCAGGCGATCCGGGTGTGGGATGGCGCGCTGGAAGGACACGACAGCCTGGTATATGCCAAAGCTGTCGCCGCCGCGATCCAAAAATTAGGGGATGTTACCCTGGTGATGTTTGGCCGCGAACTGCCCGACATCGCCTCGGATGCACATATCTTCCAGACCGCCCGCAAACTTGGCTGGAATCTGTTGGGGTCTGTCTCGAAGATCGAGGCGCTCGATTTTGCTGCTAAGACGATCCGCGTGCGGCGGCTGGTCGAGCAGGGAACGGAAGTATTGAGCAGTCGTCTCCCCGCCGTGATCAGCGTGCTCAAAGGCATCAACGAACCCAAATATCCGACGTTTATCGGCATCCGCAAAGCTTCTAAGACGGAAATTCCCGTCTGGGGACTGTCAGCGTTAGGGCTGGATGCTGCTGCCGCCCAGGGGCAGGCCGCAGTGACCGGCTACCGGGAACTGCCCAAACGCGAGGGCGCAGTGGAAATCATCGAAGGCGCGAGCGCCCAGGACAAAGCAGCCAAACTGGTCGAGAAGTTGTTCGCGGAGAAGGTGCTATGAGCGCGAATATTCTAGTCTGGATTGAGCAGCACGGCGGCGCAGCGCTGCCCGTTGCGTGGGAAGTGTTAGGCGCAGCCCGCCAGTTGGCGGACGGCGGAACCGTTACGGCGCTGGTGTGTGGGCAAAATGTAGGCGAAGTCGTCCAGCAGGCGTTTGCCTACGGCGCGGATGCGGTGATCAAAGCGGATGATGCGTCCCTGGCGCATTACCGTTTTGCACCCTATGTAGCATTGGTTGTCCAGGTGGTAAAGCAGCATAACCCGGCGGCTGTGCTGGCGGGCGCGACCACTGCCGGGCGCGAAGTTCTGGCAGGAGCCGCCGCCGATCTCGATGCCGGGCTGCTGAACGATGTCACCGAATTGACGTTAACAGGCGGCAGACTCAACGGCGTGCATCCCGTGATGGGCGGCAAAGCCCTGAGTTTGCAAGCAGTGGTAGGCAGCGGCCCTCAGTTCGCTGCGCTGCGCGCCCGCGCCTTTAAACCTCTGGCGCCTGACACCAGCCGGAGCGGAAACGTGATCGAGGCCACGGCTGTCATCGCTGAAAACGACATCAATACGAAAGTGGAAAGCGTCGAACAGGAAACAGGCAAAGTCAGCCTCACCGATGCGAGTATCATCGTGTCTGCCGGGCGCGGTGTCGGCGGGCCGGACGGATTCGCGCCGGTACGCGAACTGGCTGAAGTTCTTGGTGCTGCC
>JACRBK010000334.1 GCA_016234525.1 Chloroflexota bacterium | reverse complement strand
CGCTGCGGATTTTGCAGCGCATCCAGATAATCACTTGGACTGGGCCAGGCCACCCTTTATCTACCCCGCTGGAATATTTACCCTTATCCCTCTGCTCTGGCAGAGGTGGGTGTTTTGTGGTTTCTTTAGCCTCACCCCCCGGCCCCCTCGCCATGTAATGGAGAGGGGGAGTCTCTGGCGAGCAAGTCCCCCTCTCTACACCGTGGAGAGGGGGATTTAGGGGGTGAGGCTGCTTTAACTTACCTGGATGCACGCACGCGCACCCGGACCAGCGTTACATCATCGTTACGGCACACCCGGTCATGCCGAAGCCGTATCACCATCTCGTCAAAGGCGGGCTGGCTGCGCAGCCGCAGGAATTTATCACGGAGCGGCATCCACAACAGCCGCGAAAGCTGCTCGCGCTGCGCCAGAAAAAACTGCGCCAGCGCATCGGTCATCAACAAAAAACAGTCGTCATCGCGCCAGTCACCCTCGACCGTCACCGGGACTAAGGCACGATTACCCTCAGCGTTGGTCGAGATCAGCGCTGGGCGGTTATTAAACTGCGCCGACTCCATCAGAGGAAACGCGCGAATGATCTTGCCACGCCGGAGTTGGAACAGGCAGCTATCGCCCACGCCCACCGCGCGCCAATAACGCGGCGGCGCGAGATACAGCCCGACCAGCGACGAATAGGCCCCGCTTTGCAGTTTTTCTTCGGCGTACCAGGGCAGCGGTTTGTCATGGGTGCGCTCGGCGATCTGATTGCGCCAGTCGTCCGACAGTCGCGCGATGGTCGCCGGGTCGATCCCCACCAGCCGCCGCTCGACAAACGCCGCCGCCAATAACTGCGCCCACAGCCCCGAAAAAGAAGTCTCGGTAGCGCCATCGGCGACCGCGCACAAAAACTCCGGCACGCTCGTGTCTTGCAGCGGCGTGTGGGCGAAAGCATCCTCATACTCGTCAGCGCGATTGCCTGCTTTGGGCATCCAAAACGTATGGGCTGAGATATGCATAGGGGTTTCAGGTCATCTCAAGGGCAAAGTTATCCTAATGGCCTCATCTCATAAGTTATCGGGGAACCTGTAGGGGCAGGGCTTGCCCTGCCCAAATTGGGCAACCCAATGCACTTTTACGATTTAATCAGGTTATGCGGATTTACCCCTATCCCCCGTCGATGCTGCGCATCGCTCCCCCTTTCCCCGCTGCGCAGAGAAAGGGGGAGAAGGGTCGGCGGCGGCAGGGGGATGAGGTCGCTTTTGACTTCTCCCCTCAACACAACCCGATTATTTTCTCAAAGTGCATAGGATTGCCCCTACAAAAAACCTGTTACCCGATTTTTATTGGAATGAGGCAATCAGGATAACGAATATACTAGCGTAAGTTGCTGGGCCGCGTGCCAATATCCAGAAAACGAATCACGGCGATAATATCGGCGTTAAACACAAACCCGCGGGATTGTGCTGTGACCGCATAGCCTTCTTGTTCGGCAGCGGTGCGAATATGGTCGGGCAGTTCGCTCGACATCTGGAACAGCAGCTTGGCGTATTGGTCGGGCAGTTCTTTATCGCCGCTGGGGAACTCGATCTTGTTGCTGCTCAGCGACGAGATATGCACATTAAAAAACAACACATTACCATCGCTGCTCGACAACTGTTTGAGCTGCTGCGCCGGGGCTAATGGATTGCCGTCGGATGCTTCGCCGTCGGTGATGTTGATCACAATCGGCGGGAAACAGTTGGTGTGCTGTTTCAGCCAATCCGACACGATCTCGTGCGCCTGTTTGATCGCGGCGCACATCGGCGTCCCGTTGGCCGCGACCGGCTTAAACCACACCGGGAAACGCACGTCTTGATCGACTAATCCCCCCGCCCCGTCTTCGACTTTTTTCTTGCGGGTTTCGATAGCGCTGGGAGTGTCGGCCACTTCGCTGATCGGGACCAGTTTTCGCCCGGCCAGCGCGCCGTCGAACGCGGGGCCGACTTTGGACCCATAGCCGATCACGCCGACGTGATAATAATCGCGCACGCCTTCCGACTTGGCGCATTTGATCGACAGGTTTTGCAGCAGGCGGTTGATCGCGTCGGCCATCGCTTTGTCTTTGGTTCCGCCGCCCCCGCCGCCAAATGGATCAGACATCGAGCCGGACTGATCGATCAAGAACAAAAACATGCTGGGATTGTTACGGCTGATCTCGGCCTGATAGCTCATAGACGTTTCTCCTCCACACAGGCAAAACTGGGCGCAGTGACGCTGCGCCTTATGTAGATTATACGATTGGCGGCCCGATTCAACTCAGGTTCAGCCTAACGAACTGTCGGACGGCATATCGTCGCCTTCCCAGAAGGCAAACAGCGCGCCTACCGATTCGCCGTTGTGATTGCACAAAATCGCGTCACCCAACACCGATGCGACCGACTCCACCTGCAATTTGGCGATACCCTGGGTAGCGTGCGGCGCATAAACCGTGTCGGTGCAAATAATCTTTTCGACGTTGTCCATGCTGTTGAGCAGGCTGACCGCATTCCCGGTAAACAGGCCGTGTGTGCAGGCCAGCCAGAAAGTTTCGGTCCCCATATCGCTCATCACGCGCACGATCTCTTCCATCGTGCCGCCGGTAGCGATCTCATCATCGATCACAATCGCCCGCTTAGGCGCGGGCGTATTGATGCCTAACACGGTTTTGATCGTCACTTTGCGGTCGGTCAGGCGCACTTTGCTGCCCACCGCCAGCGGAAGTTTGAGCGAATGAGCCAGTTTGGTCGCCTGTTTGGCATAACCCACATCAGGCGAAACCACTACAGTATCGGTTAAATCCTGGCGTTTAAAATAATCCGCCAGCACGCGCATACTGGTGAGATGATCGAGCGGCACATCAAAAAAACCGTGTGTCTGGGGCGAATGCAGCGCCATGGCGATCAGCCGGTCAGCGCCAGAGGCTTCGATCAGTTTCGCCACCAGTTTTCCGGTGATACAAATACGCGGCGCGTCCTTTTTATCGGCGCGCCCGTAAACGAAATAGGGAATGACGGCAGTCACCCGGCGCGCGTCCCCATGCCGGGCGATGTCTAACATCATTAACATTTGCATCATGTGACGGTGAACGGGTTCCGTAAACGACTGGACGATATACACATCCTTGTTACGAACACTCTCGCTTAACTGCACACTGAGCGACCCGTGACTGAATCGTTTGGTAGTGGTCTGGCGCAGCGGTACACCTATATGATCACAGACTCTTTGCGCCAGGGGTTCATTCGACCATCCGCTAAAAATGAAAAGGTCTTCGAGTGCCAAGTCATCCTCCAAGCACGTTAACACGTTTTCATGTTCTACTTTACCGCTCACTGCCAAATGCGCAAGACCTCTTTCCGATCTATAATTCCGGTCAAAGTACCCGATCATCATTTGAGGGGGTGGTTATGTCTGTGCGGAATATTCGCTGGCCGGGCGAGCAAGAAGCCGTCTTAACCCATATCCGCGAAATCTACGGTCAGTCCGATTATGACACATGGTCGATCACGTATGGTCATGCGCCCACCTTTGACCCCGCCGACTGTTTTGTGCTCGACGGTGAGCGGCCCGGTGAGATCGCCGGGCATGGCATGATCATCCCGCGCCAGATTCAGATCGGGGAGAGTGTGCTGCCCACCGCTGAGATCAGCCTGTTAGGGATGCTGGACTCCTATCAGGGATTAGGCGGCGAACAACTGCTGCTCGAGGCGATCCACCAGCGCATGACCGAGCGTGGCGATGTCTTCGGCCTCAGTTTTGGCAGTCCGCTGGTGTTTGAACCCTGGCAGTATGAATATGCCGCCGGGCTGTACCTGACCAGCTACGAATCCGACATTGCCACCGATCTGGCGCTCAAGGCGGGCAGTTGGGACCCCGCGCACAGTTACGAACGCCGCACCGCCGACCAACTCGGCGCGCGAGGCCGGGAGGTCGCCGTGCGTCGTTTTTACCTGCCCGATCTCCCCACTGTGAAGATGTTATATGCCGCCGAAAGCGCACGCGGACATTACCTGATGGCGCGGGATGACGAGGCGTGGAACTGGCAAATCGAAAATCAAGAGCGCCTCGATCAGCCGGATGATTTTATCGTGGCCGAAGAAGATGATCGCCTGGTCGCCTATGCGCGGCTGGTGACACAGCGGCAGATCAATACCTTCCGCGATACACAGGCGGCACGCTTCAGCGTGATCGAGGCGGCGGGCGACCATCCCGACGGAATCGAGTCGCTGCTGGGCGAGATCGCACGCATGGCGGACGCGCTGACGGTGGACCGGATCGGGCTGTTTGTTCACCCGCAGAGTGCATTTATGCGTCATGCCCTGGTACGCGGCGCCAACCAGCGCCATTTTACGGGGGCGGGATTCCTGCGGCTGCACAATCTCCCTGCCGCTTTACAGCGGCTGGCCCCAACACTCGAAGCGCGTCACAGCGTCAGTGAATGTGACTCGCGCGCCTATCATCTGATCATCCGCACCGAGAACCAACAGGCTGAGGTCACGTTAGGCACAGGCGGCTCACCTGAAATCGTCGAACTCGAAGCCCCGGCGACGGTCGTTGTCCGGCTGCTGACGGGCTGGTTCGGGATTGATCGGGTGGTAGAGGGTTATCAAGAACGCCATGCTCTGCTGCTGCGATCCTTGTTCCCCCAGCGCGATCCGAAAATCGGGCTGGCGGATTTGGTGTAAATTTACCCCTATCTCCCCCGCCCCCTCTTTCCCCGCTACGCAGAGAAAGAGGGGAGAATAGTCATTAACTAAGGGGGTTGGATTGCTTTTTTTTGCTGAGCCTCACCCCCTACCCCCTCTCCAACTGAGTTAGAGAGGGGACCGCAGCCGACCGGGTCTTGTAGGGGCGCTGCTTGCTGCACCCTGTTTTTTCAAGGGGGGCTAAAAACCAGGCGCAGTGAATCGCGCCCATGAGTTGGGTTGTTTTTTATGACACAGGAAAGACTTTATGCCTCAAATTACGGTACGCCAGGCGACCCTGGCTGATGCGGCTCACCTGACCGCGTTGTGTAACGCCAATATTCCCGCCTGGACCCGCCGTGACCTCAACGGCGAAAACATCCCGGCAGCCTATGACGATCTCAGCCTGTTTGAGCGGTGGTTGATCGGCGGCCCCTGGGCCAGCATCGAAATGTGCGCCGTGCATCTGGCAAACCTGCTGCGCGGCAGCGAGGGAATCCCGCTGGTAGCCGAAGTCGAGGGGAAGATCGGCGCGGAGGCGGAGGTCTTTATCGGGCGCGAGCCGGAGCCGTTCGGCCACCATCTCAATATTTCGCGGCTGGCGGTGCATCCCGATTACACCGGCACCGGCTTAAGCAGCGCCCTGCTGGCGTATATCCTGCAAATGGGGCAGGCCATTCGCTGCAAGCGTATCGTCGTCGCTCACGCTGAACCCGACGCGGCGCTGTATGAACATCACCACTTCGCGCGTGCTCACACCGGTCAACGTATTTTGATCCAGGCCGGAGAAGGGCGAGTCTTTTACAAAGCCGCCGAACTCAAGACATTTGATCCGGCGCAGGTAGACGGCTGGCACATGCCCCTGGGCCGTTATCAAAATGCTCGCCATGAATGGGATCATATTACGCCCGGCTTTTGGAACAGCGTGCCATAGATCGTCGAACCGGAAGCCTACCGGCTGCAAATCACCGTCACCGGGCAAGAAGCCTATGCCCTGCTCCAACAAGATCGGTATCTGCCGATGCGCGTTCACGCCTGGGTCTGGACGCGCCGCCCGATCAACAATTTGCTGGTGATGGCGCTGCGCGACTGGTCCGCCCGCCACAATTACACCGAGATCGCCACGTTCGTGTGGGACTTTGTCCACCCCCTGCTCGAAGTTGAGACGGTATCCGATGACTACAGCCAGGTGCTTTACAGCCGTGTATTGTGATAACCCTTATGGATGACAAACCCGAAGATCAGCGCGGCAAACTCAACGACGAGGTTTTTTCGTACCAGCCCACCAAAGACCGGCGCGTGTTGATTTATTGGACCAACAAACTGGTGATCACGCTCAAGGGCGACAAAGCCGAGCGGTTTTTGCGTCAGATCGCAGACGCCGACGATCATACAGCCCAGTTGATCATGGCGAAAGCTACCGGCAATTTTAAACGCGGCAACGAACGCCACCCGCCCGATCCCGGTTGAGATCAGGCGGGTGGCTGATTTGATTTAGGCCAGCCCAAGAAAATAATTACCCGATTCCCTCTGTTTGACTCCCCTTCCCTAAGGGAACGGATTAGGGGGGATAGGGTAAAGAGACTATTGGCGCAGTCTTACGCCTCACGCATCCAAACACGCATTTCGCCCGGCGCACGATTCGCCCATAAATAATAGGGAATGGCCTTGAACTGAAACGGGGATCGCGTATATTCCACCAGGGTGTGCGGCTGGTACATTTCAGTGGGCCAGGAGT
>JACRBK010000327.1 GCA_016234525.1 Chloroflexota bacterium | reverse complement strand
GTTCCTCTGCCCTTCATGCTCAGCCCGGCTGAGCAAGCTGTCAGCATTCAGCCGTCAGCGTTCAGCAAAAGCGGGATAGCCCAAGATTTCCCTTTGGCCCGCTGATCGCTAAGCCATCTTCTCGCGTGTTAGCCTCACCCCAGCCCCTCTCCATTGCATGGAGAGGGGTAAAAACCAGGGCGCAGCAAGCAGCGCCCCTACACAAGATCGCATCCTCCCCCTTTCTCTGCGCAGCGGGGAAAGGGGGGCAGGGGGGATAGGGGTAAAATCCTTACGGACGAACCTTCAGGCCCAGTTTATCGATCATCGCCGCATATCCCGGCCAGTCGTCCGCTAACATGCCGTACATCAGATGGTCGTACCAGACGCCTTCCGCCAGAAACATGCCGCGCTGCGTGCCTTCCAGGGTAAAACCGACTTTTTCCATCTGGCGAATCACGCGCACATTCAGCCGCATCGTACCTAACCACACTTTGCGCAGATCAAGCCAGTTGAAAGCGTAATCCGCCGCCAGCAGCAGCGCATCCGTGCCATAGCCGCCGCCCCAATAGTCCGGCTCGCCGATCTGCGCGCCGAACATGGCCGT
The DNA here is from genome assembly GCA_016234525.1 of Chloroflexota bacterium. GTDB lineage: Bacteria > Chloroflexota > Anaerolineae > Aggregatilineales > Aggregatilineaceae > JACRBK01. The sequence continues at coordinate 2,144 of JACRBK010000327.1, read as the reverse complement.
GCGATGATAGGGATTCATGTTTCCCAGAAAAAAGACGCCAATCGGCTGCCCGGCTTTGGTCTGGATTCCCAGCCCGACCCAGGTGGTGCCGCCTTTAGCGCGTTCTTCGGCGCGCTCTTTTTGGTGAGCTTCAACGCTGGCATGGCTGAAAAAATTACGCCCACCCGCATCGCCCCAAAAAGCCGCCTCGCCGTTTTCCCACTTGTGTTCGAGTTCGTCAAACCGTTTGTCTATCGGAACCAGATCAACCAACAAACCTTCTAAGCGCATGTTGTGTTTGCCTATTCTTGTGCAGTTAATCCCAGTTTGTGGATCACCGCATCACGCCCTGGCCATTCTTCGCGCTGCAAACCGTACATCAACCAATCGATCCATTCGCCATCGGCGAAGGTAGCCTGGCGCAGGCGAGCCTCGAAAGTAAAGCCAACTTTTTGCATCTGGCGCTGGACACGCGCATTCATGCTCGATGTGACGATCACGATTTTGCGCATATCCAACCAATCGAAGGTGTAATCGACCAGCAGCGTCAGAGCATCCGTGCCATAGCCCTTGCTCCAATACTCCGGCTCGCCGATATACGCGCCGAGATAGGCGAAACGATGCGTCGTCATGGTCCAGTTCACACCGAAGGACCCAATCAGCAGTCCGGCTTTGGTCTGGGCACCGAAAGTGACCGGCGGGGCTGGGTTATTGGTGCGGTCTTCGGCCCGGCGCTGCCACTGGGCCGCGATGGTCGAGCGTGTCAGAATTCGGCGCTCGCCACCGCTGCTCCAGAAAGACACTTCGGAATTACGCCATTTGTGTTCCAGGTCCTGATAGGTTTTGTCAAAAGGGACGAGATCAACCAACAGCCCGGACAACATTTACTCGGCCTTTCCGTAGCGCTGCGCGGCTTTTTCACGCAGCCCCAACTGCTCGATCATCACCTCTCGGCCCAACCATTCTTCGCGCATCATCCCGTATTCCAGTTCATCAACGGGTTTGCCGTCGACAAAAGTCGCGCTGCGCCGCCGGGCTTCGAGTAGAAAACCACACTTTTCGACGCTGCGCTGCGCCCGTTCGTTGAGGCCCATAGTCCCCAGAAACAGGCGGCGCAGGTCCAGCCAATCGAAGGCATAATCCGTGAGCAGCAGCAGGCCATCGGCCCCAAAACCGCCACCCCAATATGCCTCATCACCGATCCACGCGCCCAGGTTGGCATACCGATTCCACTGATCCACCCAGTTCAGGCCGATGTTACCGATGATCTGGCCGTTTTTGTCTTGCATCATAAAATGCACGCCGGTATAACCACGCTCACGCGCGCCGGAACGTTCTTCGACCATCCGTTTGATCTGCGCCCGCGAGATCGGGCCATAGTCGCCCATTGTCGCCCAGCGGCGCGAGTCGTTGTTCCAGAATTCGACCATCTTATCGACGTATTCTGGCCGCGTAGGAACCAGGTCTACTAACAAACCATAGAGGGTTGTCATGGCCTACTTCTTTTCGTCTTTTTTGTCGTCTTTCTTGTCGTCTTTCTTTTCAGGCTTGGGCTTGGCTTCGAGGCCGCTCGGCTGCAAATCGAGCGACGCGGCTTTTTGTTCATAACCGGGCCACTCGTTTTCGAGAATGCCGAACAGTTCCACGTCCACATACCCGCCGTCCCAGCGAATGTGCTGGCGCAGCGTACCTTCGTGGGTGAAACCCGCCCGCTTGAGATGTTCGATCTTCACTTCGTCAAACGCCAGCGCCGACGCATCCAGACGGTGCAGGTTGCGCGTCTCAAAGCAGTAGCGCACCAACATTAGCAGGCCGTCCAAGACTTCGTCGGTTCCTTCATAACGCTCATCACCGACGAAGATCAGCGACTCCGCCTTGCGGACGCGCGTCCACTCGTGATCGAACATCACGCCGCCAATCGGATCGCCGTTTTTGGCCTGAAAGCCGATCAACGTCCCGTGCTCGTTCTTTTCCATCTTTTCGATGAATTTTTTTACATCGTCCTCGGTGTGCGGTTCGCGCCGTTCCCACAGCCGCGCCCGGAACCAGGATTCTTCATTCATCCACTTTTCCATGTGGATCGCAAAATCTTCTTCAAATGGAACCAAATTTACCAATTTACCTTCAATCATTTGAGACTCCTGACATGTTCTTGTGGACCAACC
>JACRBK010000326.1 GCA_016234525.1 Chloroflexota bacterium | reverse complement strand
GCCGCTGCGCCGTCTGTTCGTAGACTATGCCTATACCCTGGTTCCGCTTGGCCTCTCTGGCTGGATCGCGTTCAGCCTGGGGTTTGTACTGGTCAACGGCAGTTACGCACTGGCAGTGATCTCTGATCCGTTTGGGTGGGGGTGGAATTTATTCGGCACAGCACAAGCGAACTGGACTCCAGTTTGGCCGACACTGACAGCCTTTTTGCAGGTCGGTACATTGACAGCAGGGCTGTTGTTCGCCGTCAATACAGCCTACAAAATTGCGCGGCAGCACAGCCGAGAACATCACCCGGCTTTTCTGGCGACTCTGCCGGTCGCCGGGTTTCTCACCCTGGTGACACTGGGATTCTTGCGCCTCTATTTGGGATAATGATGGAACGACGGGAAATTCTGGCCTTCGCTGTAGTTCTACTGATCGTGATCGGACTGCCCGCTGCTGCACTGGGTTACCAGTACTGGCTGCGCCCTGCACTTTCCTCCACCCGGATGATTGATATTCGCGCGGCGGCTCCTGAAGCGGGCGGTTTCCAGCCTGACGCGATCCAGGTGAAAGCCGGAGAAACCGTCACGCTGCGTTTTTCCTCAACAGATGTCACGCACGGGATCGCTATCGGACCGGGGTTAGGGATCGACCTGGGGCATGTTGATCCTGGTCAGGTCAAAGAAATTACCCTGACGTTTGACCATGCAGGAACTTACACTTTCTATTGCAACAGTTGGTGCAGCCCCGATCACTGGCGAATGCGTGGTGTTGTGCAGGTCGACGATCCGGCGAATCCTGGGGCGCTTCCGACTTCCCAGCGCGATCCGGTAATCGAGGCGCTGATCGCTGAAGAGGTAGACATTGACGACAACGTCCATACAGGCGATCATCCGCTGCCTACCATTCCTTTAGATCGATCTCCTTCGGCAGCGCGCGGGGAAGCGTTGATCTTAGCTGTGAATGTTCCAGCAGAACTACAAGATGTTTCCTGGCGGCGTTCTCACAGCCCGGCAGACGCGCTTGATCTACTGACTACGGCCAATCCTGGTGTGAAACGCGCGGAACTGGCGGATGTGGTCGCGTATTTATGGTCGGGAGGATTATCCGCAGAGCAGATTACGGCAGCCCAGACCCTCTACAACAAGAACTGCGCGGCCTGTCATGGAGAGACGGGCGCGGGTGATGGCCCAGTTGCCTCTTCAACGGCCAATAACCCGGTCATTTTTGCCGATGCGGGGTATATGTTCACCCGGCGCGATGATGTGTTGTATGCCAAGATTCGGCGCGGTGGCATGGGGACGGATATGCCCAATTTTGGAACGCTGTTTACTCAGGACGAAACCTGGGCGTTGGTCAATTATCTGCGATCATTCTCTGGAACGGAGCAAGGCCCATTGGGGGACGCTCACTAACAAGCCTTACACATCATGGCTGGGAATCGAGATCAGCCCTAATTGAACCGCTTTTGTCACCGCTTCGGTGCGGGTTCCAACCTCTAACTTGGCGTAAATGCTCGCCAGGTGTCCCTGAACAGTACGCGGGCTGATCTTCAGTTGATAGGCAATCGCTTTGTTGGTGAGGCCGCGCGCTGTCCAGGCCAAAACACCCAATTCGCGTTCGGTCAAATCGGTTGGCCCTGTTTCCGCCTGGATGATGCCGACAAGGCGGGCGATGGATGGATCAAGCACGCGCTTACCTTCGTTCACGTCGCGCACCGCTTGAACGATGTCGTCCGCGTCGGCTGATTTCATCACATAACCATTGGCTCCTGCTTCAAGCGCCGCCAGCACGTAAGGATCGTCGTCGTAGGCCGTGAGAATCAGAATCCCAACCGCCTGTCCGATAACCAGACGGATTTTCTGGGCCGCTTCGATGCCGTTACAACCGGGCATCTGAATATCCAACACGACGACATCTGGCTGGTGTTCTCTGGTGAGTTCTACCGCCTGAAGGCCGTTTTCAGCCTCGGCCACAACCTGAATATCGCTCTCTTCTTCCAAAAACTCACGAATACCCCGGCGCACGACTCCGTGATCGTCGGCTAACAATACCCGGATCGCTGATTTCATTGTTTTACCCTGTTCATCTAGAGAATGTCAGCCTTTCTCTCTCTATTATGACACTGACCGCGCAGGTGAACGATACGCCATTTGGCGCGAATCATGGTGATTGATCAGTCAAATAGCGTATTATTTGTTCTCTAAGGTCTATGGTATCGTGAGAAGTGATGATCATCCGGAGACGCTTATGGCCGCTGTGTTGATTGTGGACGACGAAGAAAATATCAGAAAGCTGGTCGAAGCCTATCTCACTGCCGAAGGGTATACGGTTCACAGCGCGGCAGACGGCGTGCAAGGATTGGCCGCGTTTCGACGTTATCACCCTGATCTAGTGATTTTGGACATCATGCTGCCCGGTATGGATGGACTCGACGTGTTACAGCAGATTCGCCGGGAATCAGATGCTTATGTGCTGCTGCTCACCTCACGCTCAGAAGAGACTGACCGGGTGATTGGATTAACGGTGGGCGCGGATGATTACGTTACCAAACCGTTCAGCCCGCGTGAACTGATGGCACGAGTCAAAGCGATCCTCAAACGGGGGCGCAGCACCCCCGCAGAGGGAGAACGAATGCTTCAGTTTGCCCATATTCGTATTGATCGCCAGCGGCATGAGGTCTGGCGAGACGACGAATTAATTGATCTAACGGCGCTTGAGTTCAAGCTGTTAAAAACGCTCGCCAGTTATCCCGGAATGGTTTTCAGCCGAGAGCAGCTTCTTGAACAGGTATGGGGGTATGATTTTTATGGAGAGGATCGCGTCGTCGATGTTCATATCGGGCATATCCGGCAGAAGCTCGAATCCGATCCGGCCAATCCCCAGTTTATTGTAACTGTGCGCGGCGTGGGCTATAAATTTGCCGATCAACTTGTGTGATGTTTGAGGTATTGTGATGAGTCTGCGATGGAAATTTTTCATTTCGTATCTTGCGGTGGTGGCGATAGGGCTGTTTGTCCTGTCTGTTTCCACGGCTTACGTGGCCCCGACCGCCTTCTCCCATTCGGTAGCCCATATGATGATGGGTAACAACACCTCCCATTCACAAGAAGAAACGATGGGCCATGGTGCACAGGGCGGCATGATGATGAACAACAGCGCGTGGCTCAATAATACCCAGGTCACGAATGAAGAACTCCAAGACAGCTTCCGCCAGGCTGTTAACAGCGCCCTGTGGAAAGCGGGAATCGCAGCGACCCTGGCCGCAGGAATTGTCAGCGGGTTAGTGAGTCTCTACATCATTCGCCCGCTGCGGCGCGTGGCGAAAGCCAGCCAGCATATCGCTGAGGGACATTATGACCAACGGCTGACAGCACGCGAGAATGATGAGATCGGGACGTTGGTACACAACTTTAATCGTATGGCCGCCGCTTTAGCCGAAACCGAAACGATGCGCCGCCAACTGATCGGTGATGTGAGCCACGAACTCAAAACTCCGCTCGCCAGCATCAAGGGTTATATGGAAGGACTGCAAGACGGGGTGATCGCGCCCACGTCCGAAACATATCAATTGGTTTACCGGGAGGCCGAGCGCTTGCAGCGGTTGGTCCATGATCTGCAAGAACTTTCACGAGCGGAGGCTGTGTCGTCACAACTAGAGCGGTATCCGTGTGATCCTGGCGCGTTGATCCAGGCAGTAACTGCTCGTCTGCAACCCCAGTTTGCTGACGAAGGGATCGAATTAGCGTGCGAAATCCCCGATTATCTCCCGAAGATCAGGGTCGATGCGGATCGTGTTGAACAAGTTTTGGTCAACCTCGTGGGTAATGCGCTGCAATATACGCCTTCCGGTGGGAAAGTCACCATTACGGCGCTGCGGGCTGATTCGGTTGTTCGTTTCTCTGTTCATGATACGGGCATCGGCCTGTCGCCGGAGGATTTAACAAAAGTCTTCCAGCGATTTTACCGTGTTGATAAATCGCGTTCGCGCGCCAGCGGTGGCAGCGGAATCGGATTAACGATTGCGCAGCATATTGTTGAAGCGCATGGCGGGCGAATCTGGGCAGAGAGTCCCGGCCATAACCAGGGCAGCACCTTTTCGTTCACGCTTCCGTTGGCCTAACTTCATCAAAACTTCACATAAGCAACACCTTGCCTTTAAGCACTTCCTCTATCCTATGAGTAGTCAACCCTAATGGTGATTATCCGAAGGAAAAAGGAGCGAAGTCTAATGTCTACTCGTAAAATGCTTATGGCTTTTGTAACCGTGCTGCTGCTTGCTGCCGCCATTGCTGGCGTAGATGCCTGGAAAACGTATGCGCAGGGACCGGATGGAAACAACCCGCCCTGCGGGCAGACTTATTCCGGTCATGGTATGGGCATGATGGGCGGTCAATTTAATGAATCATGCACCGGCGGGATGATGGGCGGCCAGTCGATGATGGGACATCACGGAATGATGGGGGGACATCATCAATCTGGTATGATGGGACGCCAGGGAATGATGGGGATGTGGAACTTCTCAGCCGGGGCAGATGCTGCCGAGATGACCGTTTCACTAGAACAGGCCCATGAAGCGGCCCAGTTGTTCCTTGACTCAGAATACTCAGGATTGACCGTATCGAGTGAAGCTAACACCTTCCACGGTCACTATGCCTTCGTGGTTCTTGAGGGCGAGAATACGGTGGGGATGCTCGGCGTTGATGGATATACCGGTCAGGTATGGTTCCATCACTGGCGCGATGGCTTCAGTGCCTCAACCGAAACTGCCGAATAATTTATATCTTCACGAGTCGAAGCCAATCCACAGAAAAACACCGCTGTTGCCAGCGGTGTTTACGATTCTCAAAAGTTAACGGCGAGCGTTTTTTGAGATCGGCAACCCTCGTATTATGGATACCCTCAAACTCGAATGACAGGGCGCACTGCTGCTTGTTCATCGAAGGAGGCCGAAAGTTTATGAACACCACAGTGGCGATCAGCCGCCCCGCCTGATAAATAGACATCTTCAGCCGAGCAGGTCCATTGTGGCGTATCACCGACCATTTGCAGCGCCCCACAGGGTGCGGATAACCCCACAGCGCCCGACTCATAGCCATTACCCCAGGGATAACGTCGGGAATCTACCCCACGCGCAGCGATTTCCCATTGATCGGTGGAGGGCAGACTGACGCTTAGCTGCTCAATAGCTGTGATTCGTTCGCACAGATCAAGAGCTTCCTGCCATGTCATGCCAGATAGTGCGGCGGGTTGGGTGTAGTCTTGAGCGACTGGAAGGCGTGCAATAAAAAATCCATCCGGCTCATCCACCCGGTATAAATCGTTGATTCGTTCGTCACCCAGCCAGTATTCACCGGGGCCAACCCATACCAGCTCAATTTCTGTGAGCGCGAGACGAAAAATACCATCATCGCCTATGACAATTCCTTCAGGGAGTAGTTTAGGGGGCAGAGACGGGATGATCGGGATCGTCAGAGTATACGCCCACCACCAGACGCGATCAACCCAACGAGTATCAACTCCGGCGGCACAGCGCAGAACATGGTTCTCTATCTCTTCACGTG
>JACRBK010000325.1 GCA_016234525.1 Chloroflexota bacterium | reverse complement strand
ATCCCCAACTTCAACAAGGTCGAAGATCTGCTCCAGAGTTTCCAGACCAAACTCGACAGCACGCCTGATCTGGACGTGAACGCAGAACTGGATCAGCTCCAGGCGGACCTGCAAGCGGCTGTTGACGAAGTTCAGTAGTCGTTCCTAGCAGTACTTTTCACGAGCGGCGGCCAGATTGACCGCCGCTCGTCGAATCACGCCTCGTTGTGCCGAAATATATATAGATTATTGATGATTTTGCGCCCTATTTAAGCCTCAATCAAAAAATACTTGAGTGAATGATGACCTCTAAAGGGCAGACTAAGTTTGAAAGGAGCTTTTCATTATGACTGCAAGTGATGCTAGCTGGCCCCAAGCCGCCGTTCCGGCCAAGAAGCAAAAAATGAAGGCAGGAACACTGCTGCGCCATCAACAACGATGGGGTTGGGCGTTTCTGGCGCCCTGGATATTCGGGTTTTTAGTGTTTACCGCCGTACCAATGGCGGCTTCGATTATTTTCTCCTTTACCGATTACACCCTGACCAAACCCGGCGAGATTGAGTTTATCGGCCTGGAGAACTACCAGCAGCTTACCACAGACCCGCGCGTGGACGATGCGCTGTGGGCGACGCTCAAGTTTTCCATGATCGCGCTGCCCTTGTCGGTCATTCTGCCGCTGGGCCTGGCGTCGCTGCTCAACTCGAAAGACCTTTTTGGCCAGAAGATCTTTCGCACCCTGTTCTATATGCCCTACATGATTCCCGTCGTGTCTGGGGTGTATATCTGGGCAGGAGTACTCAATCCGGAGACAGGCTGGATCAACCGGTTTATGGAATTATTCGGCATTACGGGGCCAGATTGGTTGAACAGCACCACCTGGATCTATCCGGCGCTCAATGTGATTGGTGTATGGGGTATCGGCAATGCGATGTTGTATACCCTGGCCTCAATGCAGGGTGTCCCCACCGAATTGTACGAAGCCGCGCGCGTGGATGGGGCAGGCAAGGTGGGCACATTCCGCCATATCACTATCCCAATGATTTCCCCGGTGATTTTTTATAACCTGGTTCTCAGTGTGATTGGCCTGTTTAAGTACTTCGATATTCCGTTCATCCTCAAAAAGGGGTCAGGTGATCCGGCAGGAACGACGATGTTTTTCAACCTGCACCTTTATAAGACCGCCTTTTTGTATCAGGAAATGGGTTACGCCTCAACCCTGGCCTGGTTGTTGTTTGGGATGGCGTTCGCAGCAACCGTATTACTGTTCGTAACGGCGCGCTACTGGGTTTATTATGCGTCGGGGGAGAACTTCTAAAATGGCAAGCCTGGTAAAATCACAACCAACTCCTAAATCATACGTCTCCGCGCCTGCTTATGCTAAGCAGCTTAAGCGCTTTACCTCGGTTTCAATGGTGACACTGTTTGCCTTGATCCTTTTATCTGCTTTCCTGATGCCGTTTATATACGGGAGTCTGACAGCTTTTAAGGACAAAGAGCAGATCATCCGCAGCGCCAAAGGCTCGATCTTGCCGATGGACCCGGTTCAGATAACGTATCCGACGTACACATATAATGATCAAGAGTTAGACGTGTATGAAGTGACCATCGGTGGCGAGCCGCAGCAGTGGGCGTTGGTCGAGCAAAACGAAACCACCGGGCAGGCGATCTATGTCAATACCGTGCAGCCGGAGAACTCGATCACTTTGACGGGGAAAACAGCGGTGATCGGTTCGGAAACCATCGAAAATGTTAATCCCAAGCTGCTGACCGCAAAACTGGATTTGTATGAAGTCTCTATCGATGGGACCACGCGCACGCTGGCGCTTTATAAACCCGGTCGCCAATCCAGCACATTCATTGATCCTGATGATCCCAGCGCTGAACCGATTACGTGGGAAGGCAAATGGCGCACGCTTACGGCCAAGATGGAATTCGCGCCGCGCACAGGCAACTTTAAGGAAGCCTGGGACGGCATTGACTTCCCCTTGTTGTTCCGCAATACGCTCATTGTCGCGCTGCTTGGTATGACTGGCACACTGTTGTCCTCGATCTGCGTGGCCTATGCTTTTGCCCGTTTCCCCATCCCTGGCAAACGTATTATCTTCCTGATCCTGGTGGGGACCATCATCTTGCCCCGGCAGGTAACGCTGGTCCCGACCTATACGTTTTTCGCGCGGATTCACTGGACCGGAACCTGGCTGCCGCTGATCGTGCCGCACTTCTTCGCTAATGCCTATAACGTCTTTTTGCTGCGCCAATATTTCTTGACTCTGCCGCGCGAAATGGATGAAGCTGCGATGATTGACGGGGCTGGGCCGTTCCGCGTCTTGTATTCGATCATCATCCCGCAATCATGGCCCGCGATTGTCGCGGTGGGCTTGTTCCACTTTGTGTATGCCTGGAACGATTATTTTGAGCCGTTGATCTATTTGTTGGGTAAACCAGAACTGCATACAATCACTGTCGGTATTCAGCGCTTTAACTTTATCTATGATCAGCAGCCACACCTGATCCAGGCAACGGCGCTGTTGGGCCTGACTCTGCCGGTGATTCTCTTCTTCCTGGCGCAGCGGGTCTTTATGCAGGGTGTGGTTGTCACTGGCGTGGAGAAATAACTCGTGGCAGATCGGTTTGTCCTGGGGGTCAATTATTGGCCCCGACGGAAGGCGATGTACTGGTGGTCGGACTTTGACGCGGGCGAAGTGGATGAAGACTTCGCCCTGATCGCCAGCCTGGGGCTGGATATTGTCCGCCTGTTCTTGCTGTGGGAAGACTGGCAGCCTACACCAGACACGGTTTCAAAAACGTGCCTGACCAATCTGGTCACGGTGTGCGATCTGGCTGTCCGGCATGGTCTGGGACTCAACATCACGTTTTTTACGGGCCATATGAGCGGCCCGAACTGGGTCCCTGGCTGGCTGCTCGATGCCGATGCTCCCCCACCCGACTCCGGCGTGCCGCAAATTATCAGCGGCGGCAAAGTGGTCAACAGCGGTTACCGCAACCCCTTTGCCGATCCGGTGGCGATCAGCGCCGAACGGCTGCTGCTGCAAACGGTGGTGGGGGCGCTCAAAGATCACCCGGCGGTCTGGATGTGGAATCTGGGCAATGAGCCGGATCTGTTCGGCTGGCCGCCAGGGGCTGACGCGGGTCGCGCTTGGGTGCGCGAGATGACCGCCCTGATCAAATCAATCGACAGCCAGCATAATGTGACGTGTGGGCTGCACAGCGCCAATCTGCACCAGGACAACGGGCTGCGGGTGGATCAGGTTTTTGCTGAAACCGATGTGGCGGTGATGCACTTCTACCCGATGTACACCCCCTGGGTACGTGAGCCGCTTGATCCAAATGTGGTCCCCTATACCTGCGCGTTGGTGTCGGCCTTGTGCGGCAAACCAACTCTGATGGAAGAATGGGGTGGCTGTACGGCTCCGCCGGGTGAACCGTCGCAGCTTTGGTCGTGGACTGGCTATGGCAAGCCGTATAAACGTTTTATGGCCTCCGAAGAGGATTTGGCCGTGTATGTCCAGACGGTGCTGCCCAAACTGGTCGAAGTGGGAGCAACGGGCGCGATGTTGTGGTGTTTTGCCGATTATATTCCCGAATTGTGGGACCGGCCCCCGTGTCTGGATTCGCGCCATGAGCGGTTCTTTGGCCTGGTGCGCCCCGATGGATCGCTGAAACCGCACGCACAGGTGATTAAAGATTTCGCCGCCAGCAAACCGCTGATCCAACCGGCACGGCGGCGCGTCGAACTCGATATTACCCCGGATGAATACTACCGTTCGCCGGTGCATCATGTGATTCGGCTGTATTTTAAATACCTGGATCAACAGGGACTGTGGTAACCGTTCAGACTTTTATTTCAAACAAGGTGAAAAATAACGATGGCAAAAAAAACGATTATCGGGCAGCCCCTT
>JACRBK010000331.1 GCA_016234525.1 Chloroflexota bacterium | reverse complement strand
TCTTGCTGATGTTCATTAGAACCTCTCTATGAAACTCACTTGACCCACGATCGTGGATAACATGGACCCGTACTGGTGATAATGGAATAAAACTTCCCTGACCTCATGAGTAAAACCGACGGATTCACGCAAATCTTACTGTGATAGCGGGGTACTTATGTCCTGACCGGCAGGGCTTCAAGTTGTATTGGCGGCAGAAATCGAAGGGAATACCCCGCCGACCACAGATCTCGGAAGAGACGATGGCTCTGATCAAAGAGATGGCCATTGAGAACCGATTGTGGGGAGCACCTCGTATTCGAGATGAACTACGCAAGCTGGGGATTCGCGTGAGCAAACGGACCATTCAGCGGTACATGCGTCAGGCACGACGAGGTCTTCCTCCTCATCAGAAAAGTCAGACCTGGGCCACGTTTCTGGTTAATCACGCCTCAGAAATCTGGGCCTGCGATTTTGTGCAAACCTATGACCTGTTCTTCCGGGCGCTCTTTCTCTTTTTCATCATCGAGCATGGCTCCCGGCGCGTGGTGCATGTCAATGTGACCCGCTCTCCCAGTGATGCCTGGGTAGCCCAGCAGATTCGAGAGGCAATCCCATTTGGCGACGGTCCAAGGTTTCTAATCTGCGATAATGACGGCAAGTACGGTTCTATGTTCGACCATGCGGTGGATGGCGCCGGGATCACGCTCATCCACACACCACCCTATGCACCCCAAGCGAATGCGGTGTGTGATGACCGAAGGGAACGCCAAAGGCTACGTTTCATGGGCAGTGTTCGGCGTGAACTCCTCGATCACACCCTGATTCTGAGTGAGGGCCATGCGCGGCGTTTGGCAAAAGAGTATGTGCTCTATTTCAACTACGCGCGTCCCCCCATCAAGGCATTAATGGACAGCTCCCTATTCCGCCATCTTCTGCACTCTTGATGCCATCAGAGGACTGCTCTATACGTCGGATTCCCATTTTGAATGGGCTTCATCATGGCTACCGCTGGGCTGTTTGACGGCTAATTCTTCCCTGGATGACGAAAGTAGCTGACCATGGTCCACGCGATGGTCAGCGACCGTACCTGTTCGGTAACGGGGTCGAGAAATTAGACGGGCGGCTCTCCCCAAGCTGAACGACGCGACAGGATTGCAAAGGTTTGTCCCTTCAGAGGATGGAACGGATGGGTGACCGTAAATTCATGCACTTCATCGGAGGGATTAGGTCTAGTTGTCGGTTTGCCCGAGTGGACAAGCCGAAGACCAGGTTACCGCCTGGCTTAAGTGAAAGTGATGCGGATCCCGCATCGCTTTCTCCTATTTCCCATTAGAGTTTCACTTCAAGAGCCGTAAAGGAGAGCGGCGCAAGCTCAAGTATGGCGCTCTGTCCGTCCAGTCTCGGAGCGGTGATCTGGGTTGGAACCACCCGATTGGGATTCTCAAAGCTGTTGAATACCTTTGAATCAGGGGCTGAAAGCTGGTGTGCTGCACGTATCGCTTCAGGAGTGCGGTCCTGCCAATGCAATTCCGCGGTCACGCTCCTTGTTTGGCTGCGATTGACAATGAATATCGCCTGCATGTTGTTCGCTTCATCATAAGAGGATGACACATCCAACAGGGGCATTTCGCCAAACTTTTTTGTCTGATAGGTCGGGGACTTCACATTAACATCCAACGCGATCCCGGCTGCCAGTTTGCTGAAGAACAGCAGCGGATAATAGGTCGTGTGTTTAAGAAGCGAATCACGACTGGTCGTGATTGGGGAAATGACGTTGACAATCTGGGCGATGCAAGCGATCTTCAGCACGTCCGATTTGCGCAGGAATACATTGAGCCACTGCGCTACGACCAACGCATCTTCAAGATTATAGACTTCCTCGCTGAGGTGGGGCGCTTCCGTCCACCGACCATCGCCGCTGCGATCCTTGTACCATACATTCCATTCATCCCAGGACAGGTAAACATCATGTTTTGAACGGCACCTGGCCTTAACGTATCGCAATACACCGGTCAGGGTATCGACAAAGTTTTCAAATTCTGCACTTAACGCCAGGTAGCTGTCGGTGTCGCCATCCCAATTCCCGGCGTAATAATGCATCGAATGGTAATTGACTTGATCCCAGCACAGTTCCAAGACGGTTCGATCCCATTCGGGATATGTCGGCATTTCCGAGTTGGAGGACCCGCAGAGAACGAGCGCAACCGATGGATCATGCCAGCGCATCATTTTGGCGGCTTCGCGGGCTTTCTTTCCATACTCCACCGCGTCTAGATGCCCAATCTGCCAGGGTCCATCCATTTCATTACCGACGCACCAGTATTTCACACCGTAAGGATCAGCGTGACCATGGCGGGCACGCCGATCTCCATAGCGTGTGCCAACCGGCCCGTTGCAGTATTCGACGAGGTTAGCGGCATCCTGAATGCTGCCGGTACCCATGTTAACGCCCAGCATCGGCTCGGTATTCAGCTCCCCACAAAAATGCAGGAACTCATCCGTGCCAAACTGATTGGTTTCGATGGATTTCCAGGCGAGGTCACGACGACGCGGACGCTGGTCTTTGGGACCGATGCCGTCTTCCCAGCAATACCCACTCAAGAAGTTACCGCCGGGATAGCGAATAGATCGCAGATTGAGGTCGTGCAGAGCGGCCAGCACATCCCGGCGCAATCCATGTTCATCGGCATGGGGCGACGCCGGATCGTAGATGCCTTCATAAATACAACGTCCCATGTGCTCCGCAAATCCACTGAAGAGCAGCGGCGAAATAGTACTGATAACCCGGTTCGTATCAATATAAATGTTAGCTTGTGCCATAATCGAGATACCTTTATAACAAGAGAATTGTGCCAATAGGAATTGATGCACAACCATGCGATAGTATCCGTCATCAAGGATCAGTTGTGCATGTCATGCGCTAATCTAACTGAAAATCCACGGCATCCCCGTGCCTGCAACAATGGAAACCATAGGGTGAGTGAGAGCCGTCGCCAGTGCTTCCTGGTGAACAGCGATCAAGTTGATACTTCAGCCGCATCTTTTTCGACGGGTCCCGAATACAGGTAACATTTCACCGTTTGCTGTCCAACCCGTACATCTGGAGGATCAGCCTTGTGGCAAATATCCATCACTTTGGGACAGCGGCCTGCAAATTTGCACCCGATTCTCCCATACTCTTTCACCTCGGTTGTTCCTAGATCAATGTGTTTTGCCCAGGATTCGCGTTTCTTGGGAGCAGGCTCGGGAACCGATTCTTTCAGCAGTTGCGTATACGGATGCGCAGGCCGTTCCAGGACATCCTCAACCGGACCCAGTTCAACAACATATCCACGCAGCATGATTCCAATCCGGTCGCTGATATAGTAAGCGGTCGCCAGATCATGTGTGATGTAAATGACGCTCACTTTTTGTTTGTCTCGTAGTTCACGAAAGAGGTTTACGATCTCCATGCGCAGAGATGCATCGACCATCGAGACCGGCTCGTCAGCGAGGATCAGCTTGGGCTTCGAGATCAGCGCCCGTGCCACCGCCACGCGCTGAATCTGCCCACCGGAAAGTTCATGTGGATAACGCTGCCTCACTTCATCCAGCGACAACCCCACATCGTGAAGAGCATCATCCACAACCTGCGCTGCATCTCGACGGTTTGACGCCATTCCGAAATTCTTGACCGTATCGAACAGATACGCCTCGACCCGCCGTAATGGACTGAAGGTATCGAACGGGTTCTGGAAAACCGGTTGGACTTTCTTCATAAACTCAATGAACTCGGATCGTTTTCGGATAGTTGACACGTCGCGACCTTCAAACAGCACTTTACCCTTTGTGGGTTCAAGATCACGAAGTAACAAGCGAGAGAGTGTGGTTTTGCCACTGCCGCTTTCACCGGCGAGGGTCAAAATCTCTGGCTTATCACTCTCCAGGGAGAAGGAGATATCATTAACTGCCGTGAGAAGTGTGCCCCCCACCAATCCACCAATATGAAATTCGACCGTCACGTGCTGGACATCCAGCAGTTTCCCGTTTGCGCTCATAGAGAGTCTTCCTTGACCAGATGGCAGGCAACACGATGACGTTCTTTAACCGAGACCAAATCAGGCACCACGGTCCGGCACTCATCCATCACAAAAGGGCAGCGCGGGTGGAACCGGCAGCCGCTGGGAGGATCAGCAAGATTTGGCGGTGAACCTTTCAGACTCGCTTTCGTCGATTTTTCGCCGATCACTGGCAGTGAGTTGATCAGGTGTTGGGTATATGGATGGAGCGGCGCGTTGAAGATGCTCTCGGTTGGCGCTTCTTCGGCAATTCGCCCTGCGTACATAATCATCACCCGATCAGCCACGTTGGCGTGCACTGCCATATCATGGGTTACCAGGAGAACCGTATTGCTGCTCATAGCCTGGATATCCCTAATCATTTGCAGGACACCACGCTGGACGACGACATCTAGGGCCGTTGTGGGCTCGTCCGCAATAATCAATGCGGGCTGGAACACGGTTGCCAGGGCGATTGCCACCCGCTGGCGCATACCGCCAGAGAGCTGGTGCGGGTAGGCGTTGAGCACTTCGGCTGGGAGTCCGAGCCGGTTGATATGGGTACGCGTTCGCTCAAGAAATTCATTTTTATTCTTAATATGTTCGTGTGTATCAACAATATCTTGGAAGGTCTTTATCACCTTGCGCACCGGGTTAAGGACACTCATCGAGCCTTGCATCACATACGAGATCTGCTTCCAGCGGACGTTCCGGCGGAGTTCAGACTGCGATATCCGGAGCATATCGACTGTTCGCTCACCAAAGGTATAGTTGACACTGCCTTCAAGAACCTTTAATGGAGGTTTAGCATTTCCCGAGATCACTTTGATCAGGGTGGTTTTGCCGCAGCTCGACTCGCCTGCCACACCGTAAACCTCATTTGGCAAGAGGTCAAAAGAAATTCCGTCCACAGCCCGGACGGTCCGGGAAATTCCATAGGCCTGAGTCTGGTAATACGCACGGAGGTTTTGTACGCTTAATAGGGTCATGGGTTATCCTCCGATCAAGCGCAAACGGGTCCGCGGATCGATGTATTCGTTGATGCTCGTGAAGAGCAAGTACAGGCCGAGGAACAGGACAACCGTCACCATCGCCGGTGCGGTGATCCACCACCACACCCCCGCTACCAATGCCCCGTGCTGGTTAGCCCAAAAGAGGGCGGTTCCAAGAGTAGGGGTGGTCAAATCTGAAAGCCCTAGAACACTCAGCGTGACTTCCATTCCGATTGACCACAGTATATTGTTGAGGGTGGTGGCAAACACGATCGGCAGCACGAAGGGAAGGTGCTCGTGGATCGTGATCCAGAATCCGCCGGTTCCGGAATAGACCGCGGTGCGTGTGAACGAGCGCTCCCGCAAGCTCAGCACCTGCGAGCGAATCAGGCGAGCGTCAAACGACCAGCCGAAAAGCCCCAGGATAATCGCAAGGTTTAACAGGTTCATGCTTTCGCGCAGCAAGAAACTCAGCAAGATCAGGATGGGAAGCAGGGGCAAAACCACGAAGGTGTCGCTGACCATCATCAGCACTCTGTCGATCCATCCGCCCCGGTACCCAGCGGTCAGGCCGACCAGGACAGAAATCACACGCGAGATAATCGCGGTCACCACCCCCAAGAAAAGTGAATTGCGCACGGCAAAGGTCAACCACCAGAAGAGGTCCTGTCCCCGGGAGGTAGTGCCGAAAAGGTGTTCGCGCGATGGAGGCAAGTCCCACGGCACCACAAAAGACTTGCCTGGATCATAGGGGGAGTCGTAGGACAGGAGAATCATCACCACCACGCCTCCCAGGAGAATAATCGCGAGACGGAAGCGGCCATCATATCTGAGGAGATCGCGCAAAACTTTCAGCATAGTTCCTCTCCTATTGGTAGCGCACCCGCGGGTCGAAGAATGGGTAGAGTAAATCCATGAAGAAAACGGCGGTAGCAACCCCGATGATCGAATAAATGGTGATGCCCATGATCATTGAGTAGTCGTTACTGTAGACTGCTCTTATGGCCAGACTGCCTATCCCAGGGTAACCGAAAACGACCTCCATGATGAGGGCGCCACTAAAGACCGTTCCGAGCGACATAGCCAGTGCAGTGAGTTGCGGTAGCATGGCGGTGCGAATAATGTATTGGGTGAGAATCCTATTCTTCCTCAGTCCGGCGGTTTCGGCATATACCACATAGTCTTCAGAGATAATATTGGAGGTGAGGGATTTCATGCCGACAAACCAACCTCCAAACCCGACCAACACCAGGGTAGCTGCCGGGAGCACGGCATGTTCGATGTATGTCCTGATAAACGCAAGGGAGTGCCAATTGGGATGAGTCCCGATCGGGTAAGCCCCACTGAATGGGAAGATCGGGATGAAATACGAAAACACCACGAGCAGAACGATGGCCACAACATAGTACGGAATCGATCGGACCGCCTGGCCCAGCACTTCGATCACGTTAAACGCTTTGTTTTCAGGATAGTAGCTGGACATGGCCCCGAAAAAATTGCCCAATATAAACGAAATAATCACCGCGGGGATCAACAGCCTGAGGGTGTACGGCAAGGCCTGGCCAATCATCTTGGACACCGGGGTCGGAAAATTACCGAGCGAAGGGCCAAGATCGCCCCGGAACAAGCGGCCCCAAAACGTGAAATACTGCTCAACCGGACTGCCTGACAGCCCATACAGTTCGGTCAGAGCGGTGCTCATTGCCTCGATAGATTCCGGGTCGAGGGAGCTCCCCCTCGCTATCATCATGGATACCTGCGCTTCTACCGGGTCAGTGGGAGCGAGCCTGGGAATGATATAAGTGACCGTGACCCCGATAAAAATGAGTGCCAGGTACTGAATAATTCGCGGAATCAAATACCTAAGGATGAATTTTCGCATTGGGACTGTTTCCTTTGTAAAAAACCTCCACCGCGATCGCCGGTGAAAACAACCGCAGTGGAGGGATAACACGTTGAGACTGCTGGCTTGCCTCGATTACCGCACTCAATTTCCTAGCACCAACCCAATGATCGGCGCGATCCTTGCCGCGGCGAGGTTATGTCGCCTTGGGCTTGATCTTGACGTACATATACTTTGTATTGCCCCAGTTCGGCACCGGATCCGTATAGGGTTCGTCGATAGACGGATATCCGGTGAAGTAGGTGGTGTCCATCGTCGTGAAGACGTTGTACGCCATGAGCGGGGTAATCGGCATCTCTTGGGTAGCGAGCTTGCAAAACTCCTGTCCCAGCTCGATGCCCTTCGGGTCGTCGAAGGAAATCTTCTCAATTTCTTCAATGATCCGGTCGAGTTCGGGGTGCTTCCAGCGCATACTATTGCTGCCTACAGAGACTTCGCCGCTTGGCCTGTATACCCTTGAGTGCCAGTACTGGAGGAAGAAGAACAGGTCGGGATGTCCCCCCCAGGTCTCGATCGTCCAGGCCAGGTTGGCGCTGTACTCGCCAGACCCCATAATGGGCCAGGGGTTAGCCTGCGCGTCGAGGGTGGTATCGATGCCGAATGCATCCCAGTTCTCGACCACCATGGCAGCCGCCCGGTTCATGGTCGGGTTTGATTCACTCATGCTCATCAGCGGCACCTTGAAGTCCGAGCCATCGGGCAAGGCCCACTTGCCGTCTTTCTTCTGCATACCAGCGTCGAGCATGAGCTGCTCGGCAGCATCGAGATCGTGTTTCCACCAACCGGCTCCAATATACTTTTTGAGAATTTCGGGATCGGTTGGCACCAGGTCGCCCAGGGACTTGCGGGCTTCATCGGCGATCCGTTGGGCGGCGGTTGGATCGTAAGGCTTGTAATCCTGCCCACCCACCTTAATGGTGAAGTCATTCAACCAGGGTTCCAGCGGCTCGTGATAGTACTGGGGGTACATACCAGTCGGCGGGACGTGAATGGCGGAGATGGTTGCCGCGCCTCTATAGGAGGCCAGGGCGACCTGGACGATATCGATCGCCAGGGTCAACGCCCAGCGGACTTCCCGTTTGTCCAGACCGGGTTTTTCGTTGTTGTAAATGACAGCCGGTAGGGTGGGGTCTGGATGAGCCCAGGGGAATGAAGGGAACCAGCCGACCGAGGACGGGTTTTGCCTGGCCAGGGTGATTCGGCCTTCGGGCGTGCAGTCGTGGATCACATCCAGTTCGTGTGCCATCTGGGCAAGAACGCGCTTGTCGCTTGGGCCTGGATCAATGTACATGGCGTACTTAACAGACACCTCGCCAAGGCGGGCGAC
>JACRBK010000330.1 GCA_016234525.1 Chloroflexota bacterium | reverse complement strand
CACGACATTCTGCCGGGTTCATCTATCGGCCCGGTCTATGCCGACAGCCAGCGTGATCACCAGCAAATTCGCGAACTAGGCGAACAGGTGCGTGAGGAGGCGCTGGCGGCTCTTGCGCAGATTCTACCCCCTCAAACGGCCCTGATGGCCGTTAACCCGGTGTCATTTGCCGGACGGCGCATAGGTATTCTGCCCGCTGAACTCGCTCCGAACAAACAGCTTGTCGATCTGCGGCATAGAACCCCGCTTATCACTCAGGCGATTGACGGCGGCACGCTGATAGAAGTTGATGCTCTGGCTCCCTATTCCCTGGTTCCTATCGGCGAGGTAGCCCAGGGGAACAGTTTATCACCCGTTTCGAATTCTGCGCTTGCCGTGAGCCAGGAGGGTGATCGGCATATTCTGGAAAATGCTCTGCTGCGCGTGGAAGTTGACAGGTTTGGACACATTACAGCCGTTTTCGACAAGGAAGCCGGGCGCGAGGTGCTGGCTCCGGGCATGGTTGCCAATACGCTGCTGGCGTTTGAAGACCGTCCAATGAATTTCGATGCGTGGGATATTGACATCTTCTATGAAGACCGGTCCGAAACGATCACTCAGGTTGAGAACATCTCCATTACAGAAACGGGGCCGCTGCGCATTGCTTTAAGGATTCATCGCCGTTATCGCAGCAGCGTAATTGTCCAGACTATGTATCTCTACCGGGACAGCAAACGCCTTGATTTTGACACCTGGGTAGACTGGCACGAGCAGCATCTGCTGCTTAAGGTCGCTTTCCCGGTGAATATTCTGAGTCCAGTGGCTACGTTCGACATTCAATGGGGCAATGTCCAGCGCCCGACGCACCGTAATACGTCTTGGGACTGGGCACGCTTCGAAACCTGCGGCCATAAATGGGCCGATCTCAGTGAGGGGGATTACGGGGTCGCCCTATTGAATGACTGCAAATACGGTTACGATGTACACGATAACGTTATGCGGCTGACGCTGATCAAAAGTGCGACAAGCCCTGATCCCGATGCCGACCAGGGTGAGCATGTGATGACGTATAGTCTGCTGCCGCACCAGGGCGATTGGCGGACAGGCGTTGTGCCTGCCGGGTACGATCTCAACGATCCGCTGATCGTGCGGCGTGTTCAAACGAGTCGTACTTCGGCAGCCCCATTGGCCTCTCTGGTAACGGTCGATGCGCCGAATGTTGTGATCGAGACGATCAAACAGGCCGAAGATACAGGCGGCATAATTGTGCGTCTGTATGAAAACGAACGTGCGCGTGGTAGGGTAGGGCTGCACACCGGATTTCCCCTGCAAACAGCTTATCTCTGCAACTTGTTAGAGGTTAATGACCTGGAACTCGCAGTTCTAGAAAATGAGGTGCATTTTGAGATTACACCCTATCAGATTGTCACTCTGCGGCTTGTTCCTCGACCGTAATGTCCAAAAATTAAGCTAGGCGAGACACCTGGCGCCGCAAAAAAACTGATTTGGCTGGACAAACCCTGCAAGTGAATAAGCTTGCAGGGTTTTGTTTGGCGTGAAGTCAGAAAGCCGAGGGGGGAATGTGCTTTAGCATCATTCTGTTTGTCTATGAATCGGTGCTGGATCTCGCCGCAATTATTTGCATGAGCAAAGACGAGAAAGACCTTAAAATCCAGCTTCAGCTTGGTTCATAAATCCGAAATTCACCGCTCAAATGCAGGAGACTCATCATATAGAGCAGCCCGCTGTAGTACCGCCACTGTCCTGTCGGGATCGATGTGTTCCAAAATTCTTCGATAAACTCCCAGGCGATGGATTCGCTAGCGGCTAAACTTGCCACGGCATTCGTCGCCACCAACCCTTCCGAATGCCAGGGGGTGAGAGATTCGCTGCCATCAACACGCCACTTATCAGAATAGCTATAGAGACCCTGGGTGTAGAAAAATGCCTGGATACGATTACTCTGCTCGATTTCCCATTCGTCTGCGGCGAACCATGCATAATCAACCGCGACGTTCATCGGTACGCGCCAGGCGTCAGAATAGAAAAACTCGCCATAGTCGCCACGTACCTTAGGCCGTCCGTCGAATTCGGTATAGTTCGCCATCAAACCTGTTTCGGGATGCGCAGCACTTTTGAGGAACTCACGGCTCGCTGCTGCTGCCTCGGCCCAGAATACATTATCTTCATCCGCCCACAAGGCCCATAGATCGTAATAGTGGGGGACATGGTATGAAGGGTCGGTGTATGAACTTTCTTGGCCATAACTGGGAACAAACACAACCTGTTTATGTTCCCCATCGAACATATTTTTCGAGCCGTTCTTGGGATCATCCTCTTGGTGCAGCATGGTATGCAAAATCGCATTCGCTTCGGCCTGGTAATCAAAGATCCCCTCACCATTGCCCCAACGTCCTGCGGCAAAAAACAACGCGGTTGCAAACCAGATTTCGCCATCAGAGGCAGGATTCTCATCAATTTTCGAACCGTCAGGCTGGCAGTGCCAGGCGAAATAACCCTGGTAAGCGCCTGATTGGTTATACATATAGGTTTTGGTCCATTTCCAGATTCGGTCAAATTCCTGTTTTTTGTCGAGTTGAACAGCGATCATCATGCCGTAAGATTGTCCCTCAGTCCGTACATCGTTGTTGCCCGTATCCAGCAGATAGGCCATATCATCCCCCACTGGATAATAGACGCGCTCGGTATGATCATCGCCATAAAATAATTGGTTCCAGGTCTCATCAATACGCGCCTGTATTTCTTCGTCAGTTTTGCCCCACTCGCCGAACATATTACGATATTCACCGCTGAAGAACGCGCCCGTAGTCGCAGGCATCGGGGCAGGGGGCGTATCATCTTGGGCCAACGACAGGGTAGAAATCGGCAATCCGATGACGGCCACCAGCAGGGAAATCAGGAGAAAGATGCTTAGTTTTTTCATCGTGACCATATCCTCAAACGGCAACTCAATGCCTTCGGCAAAAACAAAGTTAGAACAGAACTTCCGCGTCTGGGCAGAGATCAACCCAGACGATCTACCCATAGTCACGAGCAGACCAGGAGATATTGTAACATGTATGATCAACCATCGTTGTGTGCAGCGGCAAGAAACCAGTCCGTTGAGCGGCGAACCCCTTCTTCGAAATCAATCTTTGATGTGAAGCCCAATTCGTGCTGCGCTTTGGCGATCGAATATCCCTGGTCGCGGCATAGGACCAGCACGGCATGACGTGTGAACAACGGCTTTCCCTTAAGCGGAAGCGTGCGGTAGGTGT
>JACRBK010000329.1 GCA_016234525.1 Chloroflexota bacterium | reverse complement strand
TTTGAACCGGCGCTGATGCCGGGCGGCGCGCTGAGCGGCGTGTTTGGCGGTATCGTCGGCACCGGGCCGGGCGCGGGGATCGGCTTAATGTTTATGCTGACAGCGCTGCTCGGTTCGTCATGCTGTTTGGCGGCCTATTTGTTCCCGGCGCTGCGCCACGTCGAGCGCGATCTGCCCGATTTCGAGCGTGCGGGCGAGGGCGGGCTGAGTCTGCAACCCGCCGCCGGAGATTAGAAGACAGCCGTCAGCCATCAGCTATCAGCAAAAAGCGGAGGAGTATAGGGGGAAAGGTCTCGTTCTGCCCGGATTTACCCCTATCCCCCCGACCCCCTTTCCCCGCTACGCAGAGAAAGGGGGAGTCTTGTGTAGGGGCGCTGCTTGCCGCGCCCGGTTTGCCAGCGCAGTAGGGAGGGGATCAAGGGTGGCGCTAGATTTAGGCTCAAGCCGCAAAGCATTGCGCAAATCCCTACGAAGATCTGCTCGGCTGCGGTCCCCTCTCCAACCAAGTTGGAGAGGGGGTAGGGGGTGAGGCTGTCTTAATAACAGAGGATGGCTACTCTGCGCCGCACGCGCTGGCGAAATAATCCAGCGATTCGGTGAGATGCGTTTGAGTTTGCTGGATCGAGGTATTCGTGTGCTGCCAGAGGGTGCAGCTCGACGCTTTGCCCGCCATACATTCTCCGCCAGCGGTTTCGGCCTGCGACACCAAACCCGGCAGAGCGGCGCTGTCGGTTTCGATGGCGGCGCGGGCTTCTTCGCAGCCTTCGCTCAAATCACTCTCAAAACGAACACCCTCGGCAATATCAATGATCGCGGCGGCACGCGCCATCTGGAATTCCGTCGTGGCGGCGATAGACAGATGGGCGCTGTCGAAGGTTTCCGGCAGGGCGGGTTCATCTTTGGTCGGCTGCCATACCACGATCTGATCAATTTCCGCCCGGTAGCTCAAGGCGCTGCCATCATAACGGGGATCGCTCAAGAACAGGTAAATATTCAGGCCGTTCACATCCAGCACGGCGTTCCCCACCAACCCCTGCGCCAGTGACCAACTGGTGATAAAACCGTCCAATTCAGCATGACGCACTTCGAGCGCGGGGGCATAAGCAAAACGCAGCATTTCCTGCGGCACGCCTTGCAGCGTCAGCCGGTATGATTCATCCGCGTTCGCTACAAAGGAACCGCCTGATACTGGCTGATAGTAAATCGCCGGGGGAATCGCCAGCGCCGCCGGGTTGATGTTGTCGCCCTGCTGCGCGTGGACGACCAGGGGTAGCGCCCACCCGATTACCAGCAGCAGCCCGATTATGCTTACCCTTCTGAACCCGTTTTTCATTGTGACCCTCCTCAATATACCTCTTTCATTTAAGTCGGTGGGAGCGCCGGAATCACGCCGGGATCAGGGACGGTTTAGGCGTGCGCCAGCCGGTGAACCGCCGCCGCCAGCTCGTCGTGATGGATGATCGTCGCGTCGGGCCGGAGCATGGAATCGGCGGGAATGATCGCGTTTTTCCAGTTGTACCAGATGGCGCGCAGCCCGGCCTGTTTGCCGCCGATGATATCTTTTTCGAAGGTATCTCCGATGCACGCGGCCTCGTGTGCCACACAGCCGCACTCGCGCAGCACGATCTCGAAAAAAGCCGGGTCGGGTTTGGCCGCGCCCATTACGCTAGAGGCGAAAAACGCTTCGAAATAGGCGTCCAGATTCACACGATGGAGGGCGGCGCGGATGTCGGCGGGGCCGGAAAGATTGGCGTTGCTGGCGAGGACCATCCGGTAATGAGGCTGCAATTCAGCCAGCGCCGCCCCGATCCCTGGCAGGGCCTCGACGTGCGGCGCATCGACCATCTTGCCAACAAAATCCGGCAGTTCGGCCATCACGGTATCGCCCCAATCGAAGATCAGCAGTTTGAGAGTTGGCATAGTTAGTTATTTGCGCTTATGGTTGAGTAATTTCGCTCGCTACAGTTTAACTCCTATTCGCTATATTGGCATTTGACAGCCCGTACACGACATACTAAAATCCGTATAATGACAAGCCAACCGGAATGGACTGTTGAATTTTATGTTGCGCCTGACGGGGAAAGCCCCGTTGAGGTCTTTTTAGATAAACTCGACCCAAAAACACGCGCCCGATTTCAGTGGTCAATGGAACAATTACGAATACGAAATATCCAGGCGCGCGAGCCACTTGTTAAACATCTTGAAGATAAACTTTGGGAACTACGCGAGGAAAGCAAAACAAATATCTTTCGGATCATCTATTTTTTCTATACTGGACGACGTATTGTATTTTTGCATGGATTTCAGAAAAAGACGCAAAAGACTCCCCCTAAAGAGATTGAAGTTGCCAGAATCCGATATGAGGAATTTCTTAATCGGGAAGAAGAAAATGGGGATGATACACCATGACTGAAAAACAAAAACCAGAGGGCCAGACGCGTTTTGAGGCGTATTGGGCAAAACAAATGGCTGATCCGGCCTTTCGCGCTATTTATGAAGAAGAGGCCGCTAAAAAAGAAGTATGGCTGCAATTGGTCGAGGCGCGGCAGTCCGCAGGGTTAACACAGCAGCAAATGGCCGAACGACTCGGTGTATCTCAGGCGCAGGTCGCCCGGATTGAAAAACGGGGTTACGATGCCTATACGCTCAACACACTGCGGCGCTATGTGGCTGCATTAGGTGAGGGCTTTGGGTTGGAAGTGACCATTCGCACGCCTGACGACGCGGCGCCTGTTTCTGCTCCCGCCGGGACTCGATAAAACTCCCCCTTTCTCTGCGCAGCGGGGAAAGGGGGATGGGGGATAGGGGTAAACTAATCCCGCAGCCCGGCGGGCGGCTTGGGCAGCGTCGGGGAGGGATCCGCCGGATTCCCCATTTCGCTGATCGCCGCGGTGACTAGAGTCCGGCGCTTAGCGCGTAGTTCAGGGCTGATCGTCGAGTCGAACGGCGTGACACGCTTGGCATCGGTGGGCGGCACAAGCGGCAGAGCAATATAAAACGTGCTGCCGGACAGTTTTTCGGGGCTGTATCCGCCGCTCTCGACCCAGATTCGCCCGCCGTGCGCATTGATCACGCCGCGCGCGATGGTCAGGCCCAGTCCCGGCCCCGCCCCCATAAACTTGGTCGCGCCGGTCGAGTGCAGACTGGGGTCTTGCACGCGGTAAAATTTCTCGAAAATCAATTCCTGGTTCGCGGTGTCAATGCCTATCCCGGTATCTTTGATCTCAAGAATGACACCCTCTTCTTGTTTTTCGCCGGTAATGTCGATCCGGCCTCCATCAGGCGTATATTTGATCGCGTTGAGGACCACATTTCGGAACGCCTGCACCAACCGCTGCTGATCGCCCTGAATCGGCGGCAGATGGCGCAGCCCGCGTGCCGACAGCATCAATTTGCGGCTGCGGATCGATTCAGTCAGCGGTTCAATCGCCATACGCATGATCTGTTCCAGGCTGACCTGGGCGAAACGCAGGTCCATGGCGTTAACGTCCAACTGGCTGACATCGAGCATGGCCGCGATCAGGTTTTCCAGCCGGTCAGCCGCCTTGCGTAGATTGGCGGTCATACCGCCGATCTGATCCTGATCCAGCGCGCCGTCTTCGTTCATCGCGTCCATAATGTCGGTGTAGCCGCGAATCTGCGCCAGCGGGGTGCGTAATTCATGGCTGGCGATAGTGATAAAGTCGGTTTTCACGCTGTCGAGTTTTTCGAGCTGTTCTTTGGTGACCGAAAGCGCCTGGTTCAGATCGGCCTGTTCCCCTTCGCGGCGGCGCAGATCGGTGAACAGGCGGGCGTTACGCAGGGCAACCCCGGCCTGATTGGCGATCGTCATCAGCAGTTCGAGATCGTGTTCGGTAAATGGATCGTCTGAGGCTTTTGGGCCGCAGCACAACACGCCGATCAAATGGCCCTGCACGATAATCGGCGCATAGGCGCTCATATACATTTGTTTGAAAAAATGTTTTTCGTCTTGCGGAACATTCCCATAGGCGGCGGTGAAGTCGAGATCATATTGCAGCACCGAGGCGCGGTGTGTGACCAGCGAGTTATACAGCGGGCTGCTGAGCGTGATCTGTCCTTGAATATCGGGCATTTCGCCCATGCCGCGCCGCAGCGGTTCGATCTGCAAAGCGGTGGAGGTTTCTTCGCTCACCAACACTAACCCACCGCGCCGGACATGCAGCAGATCGCCCAGCGTGCGCATGGTCACATCGACCAGATCATCCAGTTCGACGGCGGCGGCGATATCTTCGCTGTAGCGGCGCAGTTGGGCCGCGATGCCGGGAGTCGAGTTGCCCACCAGCCGGGCGCTGATACGCTGGATCGAGCCGCGCAGGGGGATATAGACAATAGCAACCGCCAGCGCGATCCCCGCCAGGATGGCATAGATTCCCTGGGTATCGCGGTCCAGCCGGTGAGAGGCTAACAGCACGGCGAACAATACCAGCGCCGTCACCAGGGTGAGCAGGCCGGTGGATGCGGTCTTGCGCAGCCCGCGCCGGATGTCCACTACCCGGTAAGCGGTCACGGCATACACCGCCCCGGCTAAGCCGATCCACTGGATGACGCGGCCCGCTTCGGTCAAGATGTCTTCATCGCTGACGCTCAGCGCCGCGCCGCCGATCACCAGCGGGACGAGCAGCGCCGCAAACAGGGCGCGATTCGCCAGTTCGGGCAGCCGGGCGCGATAAAATGCATACAGGGCCGCCAGAATCAGCACCGCGCCGGTGACCAGCCAGCCGCCAAACGCGACCAGACTCGGCGTTTCTACCGGATCGTAGATGGTGTTGTACCAGCCTTGTTGGCCCAACTGAGGCAAGTCGGTCAGGGCGGTCAGCACCGCCTGTCCTACCCACCAGATCAACCCGATCAGCACCCAACCGCTCGCGCCGCGTGCCTGGACATAGGCCAGGGTGTGCGCGCCGAAAAAGACCAGCAGCAAATTCACTGCGATCACGGTCAGCGCGGGCTGAGTGAGTTCGCCCAAAAAGAGGGCTTCATAACGCGAATCGGTGTGCGCATCAGCAGGCAGCAGCGAGAGCGCCGAGCCGAGCAGCGCCGCCGTCAGCGCCAGCAGCAGCCAGCGCGGGGTTTTGAGGCCCTGCGGCGTGCGGTTTTGCCCGCTCAATA
>JACRBK010000010.1 GCA_016234525.1 Chloroflexota bacterium | reverse complement strand
TATAAGCCGCAACAAAAATTTCTAAGGCTCCCAGCAGCATTCCGCCCAACATTGCGCCGCGAATATCGCCAATACCGCCGATCACTGCCGCCGTGAAACATTTCCAGCCGACGCGCATCCCCATGTACGGGCTAAGCGAGGTATATGCCGCGCCCCACATGATGCCTCCGGCAGCCGCCAGACTCGTCCCCAAGAAGAAGGTCAGCGACACGATCTGATCTTGCGATACGCCCATCAATGGCACAGCAAACCGATCATAGGAAATAGCGCGCATCGCCATACCCCATTTGGTTCGCTGCACAATGATGTACAGTCCCAAAAACATCAGGAACGCCAGCACAATGATGGTGATTTTGAGGTCATTGATGCTCACGCCGCCCACGTCATGCACCTGTTTGCTGACAAAATCGGCGGGGTAGCGGCGGGGATCGGCCCCGGTCAGGGCCAACATGCCGTTTTCGAGCAGCAGCCCCACACTGAGCGCGGTGATCACCACCGAGAGGCGCGATGCCTGCCGCAGGGGTTTATAGGCGACTCGTTCCACCGTTACGCCGAGCATCCCGGTAAAAAACATCGAGAAGATCAGCGTCGGAATAAACGGCAAGCCGAGGACCATGGATCCAAGCACGCCCAAAAACGCGCCGAACATAAAGATGTCGCCATGCGCAAAGTTGATCAGCAGCAGCACACCGTACACCATCGAATAGCCCAGCGCCACCAGCGCGTAGAGGCTGCCCAATTGGAGCGCGTTAAATACTTGCTGTACAAAAGAAGTAAGGTCCATCACGTTCTCCACATTTATTTGATTCCGGCGTCACGAACCTTCGCCCGGTTTAAAAGACGCCCCATGGGTGTCATGGGGCGTCCTAAGTCAGTCGAAAAACCGGGCCTTAACCCTCAGGCGGGAAACCGGCGGGGCAGGCGGAATCGTAGTAAGTGAATGCACCGTCTTTGATCTCGATAATCACGGCGCACTTGATCGGATCGCCTTGCTCGTCAAAGCTCATGACCCCGGTCACACCCTCGAACAACCCAATATTCTGGAGCGAATCGCGGATGTCTTCGCGCTCGAAGGACTGGCCGTTTTCAATCGCCAGGAACAAAATCTGGAAAGCGTCATAGGTCAGGGCTGCCACGTCGTCGGGCTTGGCCCCATACAGTTCTTCATAGGCCATAATGAAGGTCTGGCCGACTTCGGTGGCGATGTCGGGCGCATAGTGCGTGCTGAAATACAGGCCGTTGCAGGCTTCGCCACACAGATCGAGCAGGTCTGGCGTACCCCAGCTATCGCTGCCGACAATGTAACCTTCGTAACCCAGTTCGCGGGCCTGCTGGACGATCAGCGGCACTTCGTTGTAATACTGGGGTGTAAACAGTACTTCAGGGTTTCCACCGATAATATTGGTCAACTGCGAGCTAAAATCGGTATCGCCGGTGGTAAAGCTCTCAAAACCAACAATCTCAATGCCGACTTCTTCGGCAGCATCACGGAAGTTTTCGGCCAGGCCCTTCGGGTAGTCGCTGGCGACGTCGTACAACACAGCGGCAGTCTTGGCCCCAAACTTTTCGCCCACAAAATTGGCGACCACGCGACCCTGGAACGGATCCAGGAAGGCGGCACGGAAAACCCAGGGGCGATCCAGAGTGGTAGCTGGGTTGGTAGACCAGGGGCTAATCAGGGGGGTTTCGCGGTCATCGGCTACTTGCCCGGCGGGGACAGCTTGCTTGCTGGCCTGCGGGCCAATGATGGCAACCACTTCTTCTTCTTCGATCAGGCGGGTGGCGACGGCTACAGCAGATTCGGCTTTAGACTCGTCATCTTCGACGATGATCAATACTTCGTACTGCTCGCCGTCAATCTCGATACCGCACTCGGCATTGATCTCCTCAACGGCCATTTCCGCCGCTTCGACAGTGCTTTGCCCGACCTTCGGAATATCGCCGGTCAACGGGCCAATCACCCCAATCGGAATTTCGCCGACAAAATCACACTCATCCTGTGCGATGACCGGCACAGTCCCGATGGCGGCAATGATCACCGCCAGAGTCAGAGCTAAAGTAACCAACCGTTTAGACATAGAATCTCTGCCTCCGTGAAACCTAATTTAGCTTTTGAAAGAGCAGTTTATGGTGTGGTTTTTTCCCGCCTTTTCTATGGGCCTGGTATCACCTCCTTCGTGACGGTATCTCCACGAAAAGGCGTTGTTCGAGCGTACCTTATTGTAGCCCCGAATTGAGACAAACCACAAACTGCGACCCTAGAGTATACTTAGAGAGTGGTAATCAGGTTTATGCAAATTAACCGAACATTGAGGCTGTAAAAATGAACAATTCAGCCGAACGACCGCTGACCTCTGTTGAAGTGAATCTCGATGCCATCGCCCATAATGTGCGCGTCCTCAAGCAGCATATCGGCCCGCGCGTGGATTTATTCGCGGTGGTCAAGGCTAATGCTTATGGACATGGGGCGACACAGGTCGCGCAAGCTGCACTAAAACATGGGGCAGCCCGGCTGGCAGTCGCCCGCGCCGCGGAAGGGATCGCGCTGCGCGAGGCAGGCATCACCGCCCCGATTCTTGTGATGAGCTACACGCCGCCTGGCGAAGTTGAAGCCGCTGTCAAAAACAGTCTGACGCTGGCGGTCACCGAACCGGCAGTGGCGGATCAAATTTCGGCGCGGGGGCAGGCGCTGGGAGTACCGGCAGCGGTGCATCTCAAAGTCGATACGGGCATGGGGCGGTTTGGGCTGCTGCCGCAAGAAGTTTTGCCCTTTGCCCAGCATTTAACCAGCCTGCCAGCGCTGCGCATCGAAGGCATTTTTAGCCATTTCGCCACCGCCGATTCCACTGACAAAACCTACACGCGCCAGCAGTTCCAAACATTTCAAGACGTGCTGGCGGCCCTCTCTGCCGCCGGGATCACGATCCCGCTGCGCCATATTGCCAACAGCGCCGCCGCGCTGGACCTGCCCGAGATGCATCTCGATGCTGTGCGCACCGGGATCGCTATGTACGGCCTGTTTCCCTCCGACGAAATACTGCCCGCTGTATCGCTGCAACCGGCGTTGGCTCTCAAAAGCCATGCAGCGCGGGTGCGCACTCTGCCCGCTGGATCGAGTATCAGTTATGGGCGGACCTACATCACGCCGCGCGCCATGTCTGTGGCGTTGATCCCGGTGGGTTATGGCGACGGGTATCACCGGCTGAATTCCAACCGGGGCGTAGTGTTGATCAACGGGCAGCGCGCGCCGATCATCGGGCGGGTATGTATGGATCAGTTCGTGGTGGATATTTCGCACGTCGGCCCGGTGGAAGTGAACGCCGAGGTCGTGCTGATTGGGCCGCAGGGCGCAGCGCAGATCACCGCCGAAGAGGTCGCGCGCTGGGCCGAAACCATCAACTATGAGGTGACTACCTCTCTGCTGCCGCGTGTACCTCGTTTTTATACAGGCGGTTGATCATTTTATGCTTGACACCAGTATACCGAGTGGTATACTGGTGCGTGTGGTCAGCTTGATTGAGAGAATTCTCAAAAGAGGGAGCTACAGCCGATGATAGTAAAAGACATGAATATCCCATTAGAAAAATTAGACTATCAATTTCAGGACAAACCACTGCTGATTGGTGGGATGGCAATGGAATATTACGGTCTTCGCAAAACCGGGGCCGATATTGATCTGGTGATTTCTTCAAGCGATCACGCGCGGTTGAAACAGCAATATCCTCATCACGTTAAAGATTTGTATGGCGATATTGGCATCTGCGAGTTCGAATTTGAGATTTGGAATCAAATCGCCCGCTATAATTATGAAGAGCTTAAGGTTGGGGCGATTGAAGAACCCTCCCTATTGATTATTTCATTAGAAAAATTGTTGTTCCTGAAAACATTAGCTATCAAACACGAGAAATATTATAAGGATGTTCTGTTACTCGTTGAAGAAATCATGAAACGAAAAAATTCATAGCCGTTTTTATTGTCAATAGTGTGCGCTGCCAAAGTGCATAAATACACCAGTGTGTGAGCAAAAATGTCTTGCGACAACCGCGCCAATATCCTACATCATGCCCTCCGGCTGTTTGCAGCGCGGGGATATGATGCGGTGGGTGTGCAGGAAATTGTCGAGGCGGCGGGTGTGACTAAGCCCACGTTGTATCATTATTTCGGCAGTAAACGCGGCTTGCTGGATGCACTGCTGACGGGTTATTTCGAACCACTGCACCGGCTGATCTGGCCTGCCGCCGAATATCGGGGCGATCTGCCCCTGACGCTGACTCAGATTGCAGCGGCGTACTTCCGGTTTGCCAGGGAGAATCCCGCTTTTTACCGGATGCAGCTTTCCATGTATTTCGCGCCACCCGAAAGTGATTCATTTCAAGCGGTGATCCGCCTGCGCGAGAAGCAGCACCACCTGCTCGAAAATCTTTTTTTGTGCGCAGCGGAACAGCACGGCAATATGAAAGGTCGCCAGCAGCGTTACGCGATCACTTTTCAGGGCATGATCGATACTTATATTGGCCTGTCGCTCAACGGTTATACAACGCTCAACAATGAGACACTTTACCAGGCCATTCACCAGTTTATGCACGGTATATTTTCTTAACAGATTCGGGCCTCTTTTTTTTGCCCGTTTTCTATACCAAACGGTATACTACAGGAGAGTAAATCACATGGCACACTGGGCAAATGATGCGGTTTTTTATCACATTTACCCGCTGGGAATGTGCGGCGCTCCGGCTCACAACGATTTTTCGTCGCCCACGGTTCACCGTCTTGACCAGTTGTACGGATGGCTGGATCACCTGCAATACCTGGGTATCAATGCGCTGTACCTGGGGCCGCTGTTTGAATCTACCTCGCACGGTTACAACACTGCTGACTATTACCGCGTAGATCGCCGCCTGGGTGATAACGATACGCTCAAACGGCTGGTCGCGGCGCTGCACCAGCGCGGAATTCGGGTTATTCTCGACGGGGTATTTAATCATGTTGGGCGCGATTTTTGGGCGTTCCGCGATGTGCTAGAACATGGCGAACAATCAGCCTATCGGGACTGGTTCGCCGGGCTGCAATTCGGCCCACGCAGCCCCTATGATGACCCGTTTGTGTATGAAGCGTGGAGCGGGCATTACAGCCTGGTCAAACTCAACTTGCATCACCCGGCGGTCAGAGATCACCTGCTGCAAGCGGTGGGACTGTGGATGCGCGAATTTGAGATCGATGGTCTGAGGCTGGATGCCGCCGACGTAATCGATCTGGGATTCTTACGTGATCTTGCTGCGTTCTGCCACGACCAACGCCCGGATTTCTGGCTGATGGGCGAGATCGTCCATGGGGATTACCGGCAGTGGGCCAACGATCAAACGCTCGATTCGGTCACGAATTACGAGTGTTATAAGGGCCTCTATTCCAGCCACGTAGACAAAAACTACTTCGAGATCGCCTACGCGCTCAACCGCCAGTTTGGCGAAGGCGGCATCTACCAACACCTGCCGCTCTATACCTTCGTGGATAACCATGACGTGAATCGAGTCGCCAGCAATTTGACCGACGCGGCACACCTTTACCCGCTGTACTGCCTGCTGTTCACCATGCCGGGCGTACCCTCGATCTATTATGGCAGCGAATGGGGCATCCCTGGAAAGAAAAATAACGGCAGCGATGCGCCGCTTCGCCCCATGATCGATCTCGATACAATTAATCGAAACGCACCGCACCCTGATCTTCCCCAGGCGATCAACCGGCTGGCGTGGCTGCGCCGCAATGCCGCCACGCTGCGATATGGCGATTACCGGCAGATTTTTGTCGCGTCTGAACAGTTCGCCTTTACCCGCCAGACCGCTGATGAAATGATCCTGGTAGCGGTCAACGCCGCCAACAAACCAGCCGTAATTCCGCTCGATCTACCTTTAAATGGAGCGACGCAGTTAGCTGACCTGCTCAACCCCGGCCAAACGATCCCGATCAAGGCGCAGCAGATCGAAATTCCAGCGTATTGGGGGCGCGTGCTGCGCGTACAGTAGTGTAAAGTGCAGTAATCTACTGCCTGTTCACAGGGTAATCGCATCAAAATGCCTTACGGGGAGAAAAACGGCCTCACCCCCTACCCCCTCTCCAACCAAGTTGGAGAGGGGACCGTTTCCAACCGTGTTTCGTAGGGGCGCTGCTTGCTGCGCCCAGCTTTTTCTAGTTTTGATGCAATCACCCGGCCCCGTTTAGCAGCATGTCATGGCCTGGGTTTGTTGGTATAATCCGGGCCATGCATTCTGAAACACACTCCGAAAAACTCAAGCACATT
>JACRBK010000314.1 GCA_016234525.1 Chloroflexota bacterium | reverse complement strand
TGGCTTACCCGTCGCTGTACGAGGGAATTGGCTTCCCGATATTGGAGGCGATGGCTTGCGGGATTCCGGTGATCACCTCTAATATCTCATCAATGCCAGAAGTTGCCGGGAATGCCACCCTGTTGATTGATCCTTATAAAGTCGAAGCGCTGGCTGAAGCGCTGCGTCAGCTATTAACCGGGGAATCGTTGCGGGCAGAATTGGCGCAGCGCGGTTATAGTCAGGTCGCGCGGTTCACCTGGGCGAGCGCGGCAGCAGAGTTGACGACCGTTTATCAACATTTATTAAGCCAATAGAGGGGATATTATGACTCAGAAACCACCGCCTGATCCCAATAAACCCGTTTTTATTTTTGATACACACGGCGATTGGCAGGCCACCAAGATCGGCGACTCGATTTATTCGTCGCGCGGAGAATATATCGGCTTTATTGAAAACGGGATCGACATTTATAAAAACGACGGTGAATGGGTAGGCCGTTTGAGCAAAGATGGCCGAATCTTGCGCAAACGCACTGAACGCCGCCGCGAGCTGCATTCCAACCCGCCGCCTAAACCCCCGAAGCCCGAAAAAATGCCGGGGCGTTCGCCGCTGCCGCCCATGATGGCGGAACTGGATTATGGCACAATCGATGTGCTGGAAGACGACCCGGAAATATTTAAACGTATATCTGATCTGCGTCCGGATATGGAGTAATCGTGGCTGACCAAGACCTGGTTCCTAAGTGTGTCTCAGAGTCGCATGTCACGCTCAGTGTTCTGATGAATCCTGAACATGCCAATGCCCTTGGTAATGTGCATGGCGGGGTGGTCATGAAACTGGCAGACGAGGCTGCCGCGCTCGCCGCGATGCGACATTCGCGTTCACCAGTGGTCACCGTAGCAATTGACTCGATGACTTTTGAGGAGCCGATCTACGTTGGGAACCTGGTCACCTTAAGCGCCGAGCTTACTTACACCGGGCGGACTTCGATGGAGATCCGCGTCACGGTAACCGCCGAAGACCCGCTCACTGGCTCGGTCGTCCATACCAATCTGGCCTATTTTGTGTTCGTGGCGATTGATCGCCAGGGGCATCCTCACCCGGTTCCGCCGCTGTGCGTCGAAACACCAGAAGAACAGCTTCGTTTTCAACAGGGCCAAGAGCGGCAGGCCCAACGCAAACAGCGTCACCAACGTGAATTGGCCGAGCGCCAGCAGACGAATTCTGAATCATAAGGACTTTTTCCCATGCCGGATGTGTTACCCGATCTCAGCAGTGGGGCGCAGCAGTCGCACCTGCTTTCGATGCTCAGCGACAGCGGCGCGCGTCGTGTGCTGCGTGCGCCTTCCCCTGATCTTGGGATTGCCGAGCATCTGCCCTTCCCCTTTTTTGCGATGGTCGGGCAGGTCGAAATGCGCACCGCGCTGTTGTTGTCGGTGATCAATCCGGCAGTGGGAGGGGTACTGCTGATCGGGCCGCGCGGCACGGGCAAAACGACCTGTGTACGCAGTCTGACAGATCTGCTGCCTTATATCGAGGTAAGCACCTGCCCCGAAGGCTGTTTGCCGGATGACCTGGACGATGGCGGCGATTCTGCAATGTGCGAAGAATGCCGCCGCAAGTTAGCCGCCGGGGAGCCGATCAGCCGCCTGGAGCCGGTGAAACTGGTGGAACTGCCGTTGAATGCCCGTTTGGATGATGTCGTTGGCGGGGTGAACGAACGAATCGCCATTCAGCAGAACCGGGTCCGGCTTGAGCTGGGGATTTTGGCGCGGGCCGATCAAAATCTGCTGTATATCGATGAAGTGAATTTGCTCGATGATGTGATCGCCGATGCCATTCTGGACGCATCAGCTCAGGGCAGTTATACCGTGCGTCGCGGCGCAATGTCAGGCACATATCGCTCGCGTTTTGTGCTAATCGGCTCAATGAATCCCGAAGAGGGCCGGCTGCGTCCGCAGATCATGGATCGTTTTGGGTTGCGTGTACCGGTACAGGGATTGGTAGATCGTCAGGAGCGTTATGAGGTGTACCAACGAGTCCGGCGTTACCAGTTGAACCGGCGCAGATTTTTGGCGGAATGGGCTGTTTTTTCCGCTTCGGCCCGCGAAGAAGTAATCCTGGCGCGTGAACTGCTCAAAGAAACAGTGTTGAGCGAGCAGGCCATTGAGATCGGCTTAGCGTTGGTGCAGGGGTTGGGAATTGATTCGCACCGCGCCGAGTATGCGATGTTTGAAGCGGCCCGCGCTCATGCTGCCGCTGATGGCCGTGATGTCGCCGATCTGCGCGATATTCGCGCCGTCGCGCCGATGGCACTGCGCCAGCGCCGCAGTCAATTTATGGTAGACTTTTTCGCCCGCCAATTCGATGAAGACGCGGCTATTTTTTCGCAAATTGATACCTTGACCTCGACAGCGGAAAAGGATGCTGCTGAAAAATGACTGAACGGCGAGCCTGGTGGGTATTATCCGGAATTGTATTCGCGCTGATGTGTTATTATCTGCCCTGGTTCACCCATTCAACGGCAGGATTTACTACGAATGGGTTTGATCTGGCTGAATGGACCAGCCTGCATCCGGCGGTGCGCAGCAGTTCCCCTGCAATGTTGACCAGCTTTCTACTGCGAGTTCCACAGTGGGCGATGATCGCAGCGCTGGCTTTGATCGCCAACCGATTTGGTGATGCGCGAGTTCGTTGGGTGCTGCGCGGTATGGCGGCCCTGTTGGCGCTTCGTTTTTTTCCACCCATCGACTATTTCTCAAACGCGCGGAATGATCCGAACTATCGCCAGATGATGCAGCTTTTTGTCCTGAGCGTGATTGCTGTAGTCACCGCGATTGGCTTGTACCGCCTGCCAGGACGTGGACAGGCCGGGGTATTGGTAGCGGTGCTGTTGGCTGGCATTGGATCGGGCTGGACCGGCCTTTCACGGGCCAGCGTGCTGCTTGACAACTTCGAAATTGCCGTCAAGATCGGGCCGGGATTTGTGGGGTTTATCGGCCTCTCTGCTGTTTTGATTATGCTCACGGTTTGGCCGCGCCAACGTGAACATAAGGTCGGAGAAGCGCCTTCGTCTCTTGTGACACTCTTGGATACTTCAGGCGCAAAATAAAAAATGGGCGGTTGACAGGGTCAATCGCCACATTTTCGCCAGAATAATCATAACCAGGGCAGGCACTGCCCGCCGCCAGCGATTTACAGCATTTTCTCTTCGATGTATTTCACAGCATCACCGACGGTCTTGATGGTCTGTGCTTCTTCGTCC
Source organism: Chloroflexota bacterium (assembly GCA_016234525.1). Classification (GTDB taxonomy): domain Bacteria; phylum Chloroflexota; class Anaerolineae; order Aggregatilineales; family Aggregatilineaceae; genus JACRBK01. Next base: position 999 of record JACRBK010000314.1, on the reverse strand, counting down.
GAAATTTCACCGCCGAATTCGTCCTCGAAAGCCATGATCAATTCCACCAGATCAAGCGAGTCGGCTTCCAGGTCTTCGCGGAAGGATGCTTCGGGGACGATCTTGGCGCGATCTTGGCCCAAAAGTTCAACGATAATGTCTGTCACGCGCTCTTGAGTTGTAGCCATACTAAATTACCTCCAGTTGGTATGTGGCTTGTTTTAAGTTGGCCGGGGGAAAGTAGATCATTCTCCACTGCTTTCCCTGGCAATTCTACGCTGAACAGGGAACTTCTGCTATGATTCTGTTCGATCGGTAGAAGTGTACACATTCTCACCGACGCTGTCCAAAAATTACCACACTAAGGAACACTGGCCCATGCCAAAAGTTACGAAGCCTTTGATTACCGAAAATCGCAAAGACGATCACATTCGTATCAACCTCGAACAGCAGGTTCAGTTTCCCCACCTGACCACCGGATTAGAGCGTTATCGTTTTTTGCACCAGGCCGTCCCCGAACTGGATTTGCCTCAAGTCAATACTCAGACCGTGTTTTTAGGGAAAGTATTGGCCGCCCCGATCCTGATTTCGTCGATGACAGGGGGGACGGAGCGCGCGCAAACGATTAATCGTATACTGGCTGAGGCCGCCCAGGAAAGCCAGATCGCTCTGGGGCTGGGATCGATGCGCGCGGCGCTGGAAAATCCCGAGGTGGCAGCTACTTATCAGGTGCGCAGTGTTGCGCCCGATATTCTGTTATTTGCCAACCTGGGGGCAGTGCAGCTCAATTATGGTTATGATGTTGATCACTGCCGCCGCGTTGTTGAACTGGTCGAGGCAGATGCGCTGTTCCTACATTTTAATGCGCTGCAAGAGGCAGTCCAGCCCGAAGGGGATAGTAATTTCAGTGGGCTGTTGAAAAAAATCGAAACCGTCTGCCGCCAGCTTTCGGTTCCGGTGATTGCTAAAGAGGTCGGTTGGGGATTCTCGCCGCAAGCGGCGCGACAGTTGGCCGATGCC
>JACRBK010000313.1 GCA_016234525.1 Chloroflexota bacterium | reverse complement strand
CTGTCGTACCAGGTGATCTGTGATGTCACCGTACCCTTAGGGAGATAAGCCGCGCTGCCAGGGGGAAAATTTGCATCAACTTGAAGCGTTCATTAAGCTAAGCGGGTGTACTCAACCGTTGTTGGGGATAAACCATGCGAACGCTTCTTGTTACTTTATTAGATCACGATTCCGGCCTGCTAGAGATCATCGCGCGGCGCTGGGATGCAGACCTGGAATCACTCGATAAACGGGCTGCCGCCGAAACGCTGGCGGCAGCGATGCTCGATCCTGAGCGGGCGGCGCGTGAATGGTCGCGCCTGAATGACAGTGAGCGCGGCGCGTTACAAACCGTGCTCGGCACACCCGAACACAAAATGACCGAGGTGCAGTTCAGCCGGTTGTTCGGAGTGATCCGCCAAATGGGGCCGGGGCGGCGCGACCGGGAGAAACCTCACCTCAATCCGGCGAGCATCACCGAAACGCTGTACTATCGCGGGCTGATCGCGCTGGTGTTTGACCAGAGCAAGACCGGGATGCAGCCGTTTGTGTATGTGCCGCCCGATCTCGCGGCAGTGCTGCCGACGCACGAAACCGGCTTTGATCTCAGCACCGAGCCGGAAGAAATAACCCCCGCCTGGGACGAACAGGAGGAGATCACTCCGGAAGCTGTTAAACAGGCCACCACCGCGATTGTAGATGACCTCACCTCGCTGCTGGCTTATCTCCAGGTTTTCCGCGTGCCCGCCGAAACCACCGCGCTGTATCAAACGATTCAAAAAGGTATGGCGGGTTATTGGTTAGGCGAACACCAAGCGGCAGCCGTCGCCCTGCTCACCGGCGTAGCGGGCAGCATGGGAATCGCGGCAACTGAGGGCGATATTTATAAGCCTATCCCGGCCCAGGCGCGACGCTGGCTGGAAGATACTCGCCCGAAGCAGGTTCGCATCCTCGCTGAAGCATGGCGTAACAGCACCCTGTTTAACGATCTGTGGCATACCCCCGGCCTCAAGCTGGAAGAGACAGGTTGGCGCAACGATCCACTGTTAGCGCGGCAGACAGTCCTGACCTTTTTAGAGATGGTTCCCCCGGCGGCATGGTGGCCGCTGGATGAATTGATTGAGCAGGTCTATGATGAAGAACCGGATTTTCAGCGCCCGGCGGGGGATTATGATAGTTGGTACATCCGCGATGCAGCCACAAACGAATATCTGCGCGGGTTCGAACACTGGGATCGTGTCGATGGCGCGGTACTGCGCTTTATTTTAACCGGGCCGATGCACTGGTTGGGCTTGGTAGACCTGGGCGATAGTGGTACACTTTGCCGCCTGACGGTGTATGGGCGCGCGTTGTGCGGCAAAGCGGAGTGGCCGGCTCCCGCAGAGGACCGCGCGACACTGACGATTGATGCTGACGGCACGATCCGTGCGCCGCGCACCCTGAGCCGTTACGAACGTTTTCAGTTAGCGCGCATTACCGACTGGGTGTCGGCGGGTGATCCCTACGTTTACCGGCTGACGGCGACCAGTTTGCAGCGTGCCGCCGGGCAAGACATTCAGGCGGACGCGATGCTGGCTTTTTTGCGCCGCACCGGGGGGGGATCGCTGCCCGAATCGGTCCAGCGCATGTTAAGCCAATGGGAGCGCACCAGCAGCGCCGATCTGTGGCTGTCACGCGCGGTGATTTTGCGTGCCAATTCGCCCGATGCGCTGCAAGCCATTATCGAAACACCTGAGCTGCGCCGTTATCTAGGGGCCACACTTGGCCCAACTGCTGTGATCGTCCGTGCAGGCCAGGAGAATGATCTCATGGCCGCCTTACAACAACGTGGAATCCTGGTTGAATTCAATGATTAACGCAGACTGCACTGTGCAAAAAACATCACTGCCACCTCGCTCGCTTTTTTCCGCTTTCGAACGCGCTTTCCCCGGCCAATCGCCGGATGTGTTAGTGCGCGCACCGGGACGTGTCAACCTGTTGGGCGGACACGTCGATATGCATGATGGATTCGTGATCAACATCGGCATCAACCGCGAAATCTGGCTGGCTGCGGCCTACGGTACGCTCGACCTGATTCACCTGCACGCCCCCGATCTGAACGCGACTACTGTGATTCCGATCAAACGCCTGGATCAGAAGGTGGATGTGGTGAGTGATCCGCTGCCGCGTTGGGCGCTGTATCCGGCAGGCATTGCCTGGGCACTAAAACGCCGGGGACTCAAAGTTCAGGGTATTAACGGCGTCTTTCAGGGAAGTCTGGCAATGCAGGCCGGGCTAAGTTCGTCCGCCGCTGTTGAAGAGGCGTTTGCCGTCGCTTTCCAGGCATTGGCGGGCTGGCAAACCGACCTGCGCGAACTGGCAATGGCCGGGCAGGAAACCGAGCGCGAATATATTGGTGTGGGCAGCGGCATACAGGATCAATTCACCTGCCTGCACGCCTGCCAGGATCATGTCTTGTGGCTGGACTGCCGGACCTTAGATTACCGTCAGGTGCGTTTGCCTTCAACCGTAAAAGCAGTGATCTGTGACACTAACACCCGCCGCGAACTGGTAGGGTCGGGGTACACAGATCGCACCCGGGATGCGCACGCCGCTGCCCATACGATCAGCCTGGTGGATACAACGGTCAAACGTCTGCGTGATGTCACCCCGGACCAGTTGAGAGACTTCGAAGCCGCGCTGACGCCCAACCAATACCGCCGCGCGCGGCATGTCGTCACCGAAATCGCCCGTGTGGAGCAGGGACTTTGTGTACTGGAACGGGGCGATATTCGCGCTTTTGGTGATCTGATGAACCAGTCGTATCACAGCGCCCGCCGCGATTATGGCAGCAGTTCGCCCGCGCTAGATGCAATGTGGCAGGCAGCCACCGCACATCCGGCCTGTTATGGAGCGCGCTACAGCGGCGGCGGCGAAGCGGGCGTGGTGATCGCTCTGGTCGCGGCAGATGCCGTCGATGATTTTACGGCTTCAACGTCCGCCCATTATGAACATATCACCAAGATCACCGGATCACTGTTTGCCGCCGAACCTTCGCAGGGAGCAGGCGTTTATCTTTAAAGGCGGATACGGATGACGGTTCAAGAGACTTCTCAAGCACCGGCCAAACCTGGACCGATCAAAGTGTGGGCAGGACGGCTGACCGGGATCATGTTCGGGCTGCTGATGGGCTGGCTTTTGGCTGAACTGATGCTGCGGCTGCTGTTTTTCTCGCTGCCGCCGCGTATGCAGTTAGTCTTGAAGCACGTCCACAAAACGCCCTTCACCAGCAGCAAACTGCTGCCTGATCCGATCTGGCAGTCTGATGTGGACTATCTGACCATCAGCCGCCCGGCGCAGAATCTCGAACAGTTTGGCAGCGCCGAAGTCCGTTTTACCGTCACTACGGAAACCCTGTGGGACTCGCGCCCGGCGTTTCGCACGCGGCAAGAACTGGTCGATCGTTATGTTGATGCGGTGGCCGTAGGCGACTCGTTCACCTTCTGTTTTACCGATGAAGCGGATTGTTGGGTGCACAAGCTCGGCCAATTGACCAACCGGAATATCATCAACCTGGGGATTACCAGCACCGGATCGGTGAGTCACCAGCG
>JACRBK010000312.1 GCA_016234525.1 Chloroflexota bacterium | reverse complement strand
ATTGTTGGTCACCGTCACTGTGAAGATGATGGGATCGCCCTCGTTCGGGGTGTTGTCGTCCACCATCTTATTGACAGCCAGATCAGCGATGGCCGGAATCTGCACCATCACACTCGCGCTGGCTGAGTCGTTGGCTCCTACTGGGTCAGGTAGACTGGCTGCCGTAATTGTCGCGGTGTTGGTGAGGGTGCTGCCGCCGGTACCTGCATCGACCTGGGCATTCAGAGTGAGAGTGGCGGCGGCGCCGTTGGTCAGTGTACCCACGTTCCATACCCCGCCGATGTAGCTTCCCTGGCTGGGAGTGTTCCCCGTCAGGGTCAATCCTGCTGGGAGCGCGTCATTTACCTGGATGCCATTGTCAGTATCCGGTCCATTGTTGGTTATGCTCACCGTGAAGGTGATTGCATCACCCTCATTCGGCGTGCTGTTATCCACCGTCTTGCTGATAGCTAGATCAGCAGTCGGCGGGATCTGTACCGTCACACTCACGCTGGCGGTATCGTTGGCGCCCACCGTTTCGGGCAGACTCGCCGCCGTGATCGTCGCGGTGTTGGTGAGGGTGCTGCCGCCGGTGCCGCCCCATATCCAGGCATCCAGGGTAAGGGTAGCCGTTGCCCCGTTGGTTAGCGTACCCACGTTCCATACTCCGCCGAAGTAACTTCCCTGGCTGGCGGTGTCGCTCATCAGCCAGAACCCCGGCGGAAGGGAATCATCTACCTGGATTCCGTTGTCGGTATCCGGTCCATTGTTGGTCACTGTCACGGTGAAAGTAACGATCTGCCACTCGTTCGGGGTGTTATCATCCACCGTTTTGCTCACGGCGAGATCAGCAGTCGCCGGAACCTGTACCGTTACACTCGCACTGGCTGAATTGTTCCCAGGGGTCAGGTCGGGCAGGCTGGCCGCCGTGACAGTCGCGGTATTGGTCAGAATACTGCCACCGGTCCCAACGTTGACTTGAGCATTCAAAGTCAGGGTAGCGGTCGCGCCGTTGGTCAGCGTGCCTACTGTCCACACACCACCAGCGTAACTACCCTGGCTGGGGGTGCTGCCGGTCAGGGTGAATCCTGCTGGAAGTGCGTCACCTACCTGGATACCATTATCGGTATTCGGCCCGCTGTTCGTCACCGTCACGGTGAAGCTGATAGCATCCCCCTCATTCGGGGTGTTGTCATTCACTGTCATGCTGACAGCCAGATTCGCACGGGGCGGTCTTGGCGTGTTGGTGGGAACGGGGGTATTGGTCGGCGATGGGATTGGGGTGGGGGGCGGTAAAACAGTGATCAGGGTCGTAGCTGTGCTGCTTCCCCCTGGTCCATAAATCGTCAGTGAAACGCTGTAGGTTCCGGGGAAGTTGTAGGAATAAAAGGGATTAGCTAGATTGCTGAGACCAACCCCGTCGCCAAATGTCCAGTTGTAGGCGGCAACAAGGCCTGTTGATGTATTGGTAAATGCCACTCCCAGCGGAGCTTGACCCACCATTGGATTTGCCCAAAATCCGGCTGTTGGTGGTGGGATGGGAGTCAAGGTTTGTGTCGGTGGGATGGTGGGCGTCCAACTAGGCAGCGCGGTTGGGGTAAGGGTACTGGTCGGGATCAGCGTCCGTGTGCGGGTTGGCGCTATGGTGAGGGTAGCCGTTGGCGTGAATGAGGCTGCTGTTGTAACCGTTCGAGTGACAGTAGCGGTAGCGGTTGTTGTCCCGGTCGAAGTCACGGTACGGGTAGGGGAGGGCGTGCTGCTAATGGTAACATCAGGTGTAGAAGTCGATGTCGGACTCTGGACGGCTTCTGTTTCTATGGTTTCTGAAGGGCGCGGCGTCGGCGTAAACTGCACGGTGCTTGTCAATTGGAGGGTAGATGTAGCCGCCGCGCTGGTAAGGGTATTGGGTGGGAGAGATGTGGGCGTGGGAGATGACGCCTCAGCTACGCTGATCCTGGGACTTTCGGTTCCGGCGACCAGCGTGGCTTGTTCCTGCACCACCAGGGTTGATAGAGCCGGATCAACCGGTTTAAACTGTGCCCACACCCAGGGACTATAATCAGCCGTGACTTGGGGTTTGACGACCACATCCAAGCCATCCGGCCTGATAGAAATCAAGCTGAGTTGTGCGCTGCAAAAAATAATAGCCAACAGCATGAGAAAAGCTGCGGCTAAGAGCACTATGCGCGTGCTATGCCCAAACCAACGTTTACTGACTCTTGAGAGTTTTCCTGATAACATCATTTTGACTCACAGGTAAATCAATGGAAACGACGGTTCCATAATTGACTTTGCTGTCTAGATGGATGGTTCCTCGGTGAGCTTCAATGATGTGTTTCGATAAATACAACCCCAGACCCAATCCACGCGAATCTGTTGGCCCGGCTTCGGCAGATTGTCCTCGATACATACGCTCAAAAACATAGCCTAATTCTTCCGGCGGGATACCAACCCCATTGTCGATCACATAAATATGTACACACTTATCTTGGGGGGCAGCACAAATCTCAACCGATCCACCAGAGAGAGTGTAACTGCACGCATTACGCACTAAATGATCCAGGACCTGGCTCAGATAGCGTTTATCTCCCTCGATCCATAATTCATTATCTCCCGGCAGAGATACCGAGAGGCTCACATCACGTTTATGTGCCAGCGTGTCCCATTGTTCAGCCCCAGAGCGGATCAATTCTGCCAGACTCAAGGCTTCAATTCTTAATTCGAAACGGTTGGCGAGGATCGAACTCACATCAACCGCCTGATTAATCATATGCTCTAATATCACGAGATGCTCGGTGACCTTGCCAATAAAACCCTGTCCCTGCTCAGACATCACCTTGCCGTCAATCAAACGTACCAGATCGGCGAAACCACGCGCTGCCGTTAACGGAGTGCGAAGTTCGTGAGACATTTGTAACAACATCTCGTCTTTCAATCGTTCTGACGCAATCAGGGCCGTAACATCGCGAAAAACGATCACATGCCCCAAGACTACCCCTGAATTCAGACACACGGGCTTAGCAAGCACACTGAAGTGGCTTTCATCAAGATCGATTGAACGTGGGGATTGAAAGGCTTCGGGACTGCGATGGATCATGTCAAGCAGTTGGCGTGCTTTTTGGTCCTGGCGCGCGATGGTATATAAGTTATCTGCTGCCCCGTTGCGCAACAGGATATTTCCTGAGGGGTCCTGTACAACGACCGCGTCACCAATGCTCGTGAGCATGGCTTCGCGCTGGGCGGTTTGCTCAACCTGTTGGTGATAGAGCACCTCGACCTCGGCATTCCGCTGTACTAACTGCGTGGTCATGTGGTCAAACGACAGCGCCAATTCTCCGAGTTCATCCGGGGTACGCAGCCCCACCCGCCGCGAGAGATCCCCATCGCGGATCGCGCGGGTGGTATCCACCAGGCGGCGTACCGGGTGAATGATTGTGCGAGCAACCACCAGCCCCAAGATACCAATGCCTAAGAATAACCCAGCAAAGAGGATCCCAAACCAGTTACGGCTGGTGCTGATTCGCTCGACGATAAAATTAGTGGGCAGCCCCACAACGATCAAGCCGACCTGCTGGCTGCGAATTTCCAGAGGGGCATACATAACCTGATAGGGAAGGCCCTGGAGGTTCTGATCCTCGATGGGGGTAAACGCATTTGTTGAGCGGGTTAATTCTTGCACGCGCGTCTGGGTGAGCGTCAGATCAACCGCCGAAACGGAACGGAATGTGCTTCCCAATATCGTGCCATCAGTGCCGTACAACGCCACCGCCGAGAGGGACTGTTGGCTAATTAATCCAACCAATCGCTCCATGCGCATCCCAATGCTGATCCCACCGACAATTTGCCCATGTTCATCTTTCACCGGGGCTGTAATATAAAAGAGTGGAGCAGACCCGCTCAGCCGGATGTCAACATACTTATCACCCACGACATCGACATTCTGCGCCAAGACATCATTCACGCCGTCCCAGGTGTCAACATCTGTTGGCGGCATCACTGTATAGTTCAAGCGGATACTGTCAGTCAGGGTAAGTTGGAGTATACCTTTCCCGCTGTGATCAAAAACAATCATGTCGTCAAGGCGGGCATTCGTAGCGATAGGACGCAGCCACACTTCCAACTGATCTGCATCGCGGTTTTCAACAGCCAGGGGTACGCCTTCAGTAAAGACCATCGAGCGCAAGGTAGCCAGTTGTTCACGCTCTATATCCGCGAGGCTGTTGGTTGCGGCGTGAGCGCTGTCAAGTAACTGGTTATTGAACCGTTCTTGAAGGCTGCCTGCTACAAGGCGCGTAACAATATATACCCCGATTCCAGCCACCAATGCGACGGTGAGCAAGAACGGGCCAATGATTCGGGCATTAATATTTGGATACACCAGCCGCAGGACACGGCTAAAGCGGTTACCAATCATAGATCATATCTACCCAAAGGAATCCACCTTACTCTTCCATTATGACAGCAAATATCCCATAGACAATACCTTCCACAAAAATTTATGAAATTTTCACATAGCTAGCTTGACGAGAGTCGTGGTCTCTTATAGAGTTATAATAGAGAACATAAGACGTTTTGGCAGGGAGTAACTGATTTCTCTCAGTGACGTTGAATGAGGTGAGGCAGTCAGCATGACCGGGCGTAGAGCCGCGCCTGGGTAAGTGCATAGGGACTATAGTATAGTGTCCAAAAGAACATCGATATGGTATTACAGGTCAGAATCTAACAATCGCTGTGTTTGCCTTGTTCTGACCGGTTCGCACCACCCAATAGGTGGATCAGTCAACGTGTGGCCTGGTTTATCCGTAATTTAATGGCAGCAGCAAGTGAGCGGCACGCCATTCTATAAGAAAGCATCTGGGGTGGAACGTGAATAT
>JACRBK010000319.1 GCA_016234525.1 Chloroflexota bacterium | reverse complement strand
CGGCTGCGATCCGGCACCGCCTGGCGCGATGATCCCACCCGTTCCGGCGTGGTGATCGCGGCTGGAATTGCCGACAGTCTGCACCTCGATACGGGCGATACACTCACCCTGCATACGGGGGGCAAAGTGGCGACCTTCGAGATTATCGGGGTGGCGGAATACCTGTTTGATACGGTCTGGATGCGGTGGGAAGAACTGGCCCAGTTAGCCGGGCTGACCAAAGGCGCGCCGGTTCCTAACCGCTATTTCACTCTGACTCAAGTGAACGGGACACCTACTGCGACGATTGGCTTCGACGAAAACGCCCGGTTGGGGCTGATTCCTGCTGATGGGCAGTTTTTCACGCCGGGCGAGCCAGGGATCATCATCAGCGCGGCGCTGGCGGAACAGCGCGGTTATGCGGTTGGGAACACGCTGGAACTAATTTCCGGCGAAAATCGCCTGACGGCCCCGATCACCGGGATATTCACCATCTCGCCGCAGTTAGCGCAGCCTGACCAGCCGGGCGAATGGATCGGCCTGTACTGGGAAGACCTGGCCCGCCTGGAAGGTCTGCCGCTGCAAGGCGAGCCGATCCCCGGCGGACTCCAGATTATCCTGCCTATCACTCGCCCAACGGCGAAACAGGTCGCCGCCAAAATCGACGAGATCAACGAGGTGTTGATCGCGGACGGCATCAACGCAAACTATACCAACTGGACCAGCAGCACCGAAGGCGTGTTACAAATGATCGAGACGGCCCGGCTGGTGCTGAATATCGCCGCGGCGATGATCGCGGCGGTGGGGGGAATCGGTCTGCTTTCGGCACTGTCGATGAGCGTGTTCGAGCGCCAGAAAGAGATCGGCGTGATGCGTTCGGTAGGCGCGACGTCACATACCATCATCTACCAATTTTTGGTCGAAGGGGTGATCGTCGGTGTGGTCGCCTGGCTGTTAGGGATTCCCTTCAGCTACGCGCTGCACCACAGCCTGATCACCCAGTTCAATTTTGCTCGTGCCCCCGAAGCGCGCTACCCGCTGATCGCGCTGGTCTTGGGGCTGGTCAGCACCCTGGTGATCGCAGCGTTTGCCAGCCTGTGGCCTTCGTGGGCAGCGGCGCGCAAAACGGTGTCGGACATCCTGCGTTACCAGTAAATTCCGTTCTTAAAAACCCTGATAGTCCCAGGGGCTGACCGGCGCGCCGTTGGAACCACGAATCTCAAAATGCAGATGCGGACCGCTGGACCGGCCAGAGTTGCCCGTCACCGCGATATTCTGCCCGGCAGACACGATCTGTCCACAGCCGACAAACGCCCCGTTCAGATGCCCGTACAGGCTGAGTGTGCTGCCATGGGCGAGCACCACCGTGTAACCATAGCCCCAGGTGCTAAAACCCTTAAAAATGACCGTTCCGCTGCCCGCCGCATAGACCCTTGTGCCGGATGGAACCGCCAGGTCGATGCCGCCGTGACTCCACGAAAAATCTTGCGAGATGGTGTAACTATCCCAGATCGGCGCCCCTACCGGGGATGATCCGCCGCTTACGGCCTGTTTGCCGCACGAACCAGGATCACCCACCGCAAACAACGCCGTTTCTGTCCCTACCGAAATCCCCGCGCCTACCGGGTTGCTGCCATCGGTGGTATAGCTGGTGGTCATCACGATGCCGGGATCCCAATAGATCGGCTGCGTGGAGCCAGTCCCCCCCGGCACAACCACATACAGTCCGGCAGGCAGCACCGTCTGCGGGGTAGAACCAAACAGGGCATTGTATTCCGAATCAATGATCGCGTAGGGATCAACCTTGTAAAGTTCGGCCACTGATGCAACCGTCTGCGGCTCCTGGATGCGCTGGTATACGCCGTTCACCGGCAGAATAGTCAATTCCAGGCCGACGCGCATGGCATTTACATAAAACCGGTCATTCGACCAGATGATCGTGTTTTGTTCGATACCAAACTTTTCGGCAATCGAACGCAGGCTTTCACCTTTTTTGACGGCATAGGTAATCACCCCACTGCGTGAACGCCAGGGGATAATCGTCAGGGGATTCAGGCTGCGCCTAATGGTGGATTTATCGAGGGTGCTGATCACTGGCTGGTTGAGCGCGGTGAGAATCTCCCCGGCGGCAGCCGTCGGGCGCACCCAGTCCAGCGGGACAGCCGTAGGGGGTATCATCACCGTTGGGACCGGGGTGGGATAGTTCACTTCCGCGATCCCCAGCGGGCGGGCCGTTGCAGCTTGTGTTGAGGTGGGAAGAGGATGTTCAGCCGGTTCAGCTTCCGGCCAGAAAAAGATCAGGGCGGCGGCCAGGGTAAAACCCAGTGCGCCCAACAGGATCAAAACGCCCAGAGTCAGGCTAGCGCTTCGATGCTGTGGCGGGAATTGAGAATCCCGTTGTTGATGCTCCATACAACCATTACTCCTACCCCCCGTCCAACGTAACAAACCATCAGGGGCGGAATAGTACCGCGCCACGTTAGGCAATTCAACATTCTGTTATTGACAACCTGTTGCAAACCCTCTGTTCATCCTTTATAGTTGATCCCGGTTGAGTCTATTCAACCGGAACAAAAAAGACCGAATTTGGAAGGCAAATCATGACAACATTCACCGAAGATCAACCAACTACTGCCCCCAGTTTGGTTGCTGGTGTGCGATTTTTCGAAGTCGGCAAGGTCTATCATTTCAGCTTTGACCATCTGCCCGATTTGATGATCGGCGATTACGTCATTGTCGAGACAGCACGCGGCGCTCATCTGGGCCAGGTAATGAATATGGTTGCGGCAGGTCAAGACGACGGCCCGCGCGACTATAAACCCATTGTACGCAAGGCGACGCCCACTGACCTGATGAGTCAGAAACTCTGGAAGGGGCGCGAGACCGAAACCTTGATCGCTTGCCGCGAAAAAGCGGATGAACTGGGTGGGTATGAAGGGACAAAATTTATCGCCGTCGAATACAACTTCGATGGCAGCCTGCTTACCCTGATGTTCAGCGCCGAAGATAAGCTCAACACAACCCGGCTGCGCACAGCATTACAACGGAATTTTAAAGCCAAAATCGAACTGCGGCAGATCGGCCCGCGTGATATTGCGAAATATCTGGGTGGGCTGGGAGCCTGCGGCATCGAACGGTGTTGCAGCACGTTCCTCACCGATTTCAGCCCGATCTCGATCAAGATGGCGAAAGCACAGGGCATTTCGCTGAATCCCTCTGAGATCACCGGTATGTGTGGGCGGCTGCGCTGCTGCCTGATCTACGAATACGAACAGTATGTCGATGCGCGTAAAGAACTGCCCAAACGGAATAAGCGCGTCGGCACACCGCACGGCGAAGGCAAGGTGATCGATGTACATCCTTTGCGCGACGCGGTGACGGTGCTGGTAGGTGATACGATGCACGTCGTTGAACGCGAGCAGTTGATCCCGCTGGAAGAGTGGGAAGCGTTGAAAAGCAAGTCAGAAGCTGGCTGCGCTAAAGACGAAAACGGCGGATGCGACTGCGGCAAACACGCCCCGGCTGAAGAAAGCAGCGATGAAACCCTCGATGCTCAAGACACCGTCCTGACACACTACCCGCTGCTCGATCTGGAAAACGAAACCGAACCGGATGAGCCTGAAGGCAGCAGCCCGCCCCCAGCTCAACCCGAACAACGTAAACCGCGCCGGGGCAAGTCCGGTCACGGCAAATCACATCATTCGCGTTCGCAGAATAAACGTAAGGGAAAACCAGACACGAGCCATGAGTCCTGATCACGAATCAAACGACCTGAACCGGGTGATGGGCATTTTTGCCCACCCGGATGATCCTGAATTTTTTTGTGGAGGAACCTTTGCTCGTTGGGCCGCCGAAGGCAAACAAATCACGTTTGTGCTGGCGACCAGCGGCGACAAAGGCTCTGGCGACCTGGGTATGACTTCAGAAAAGTTAGTCCCAATCCGCGAGGCCGAAGAACGCGCCGCGGCGACCCGGTTGGGAGTCCAAGAGGTCGTCTTTTTACGCTATCCCGATGGCGAACTCCAGCCCACGCTCGATCTGCGCCGCCATCTTACCCGCATGATCCGTCTAAAACAGCCGGATATTGTGGTCACGAACGATCCAACGGCGCGCTGGTACGGATCAAACTATATCAACCACCCTGATCACCGGGCGATTGGTGACGCGGCGCTAGACGCTGTTTTTCCTGCGGCGCGCGATCACCTGTCGTTTGCCGAACATTACCGCCAGGAAGGGCTGGCCCCGCACAAGGTCCAGCAGGTCTACCTGTGCGGCACCCCCCAACCGGATGTTAAGGTCGACGTGACCGCTTACCTTGAAACCAAAATCGCGGCCCTGTACGAGCATAAAAGCCAGATCGCCGATATGGACGAAATGGCTCGCCGCCAGCGCGAGAATGTTGACCGCGAATTTGTGTTAGATGGCCCGCGTTATACTGAAGCCTTCCGGGTATTTTATTTGCGATAAAATCACCCCACTGTCATTCCCTCCCCGCTGATGGGGAGGGAAATGGTTGCCATGAAAGAGAGTTTTTATGGACTTTAAGCCCCAAATCCATGCCCGCCAGGACGCCTGGATCGCCTGCCGCCGCGACTTACACCGCCATCCAGAACTAGGCTTTGACCTGCCGCGCACCGCCGGACTTGTCGCCGCTGAACTGACGCGCCTGGGGCTGGAAGTCCAGACCGGAATCGGCCAGAGCGGCGTGGTCGGCCTGCTCGAAGGGGATTCCGACGGCCCTACTGTCCTGGTGCGCGCCGATATGGATGCGCTACCCATTCACGAAGAAAATACCACCGATTACGCCTCACAAACGCCGGGCAAGATGCACGCCTGCGGCCACGATGGCCATACCGCTGTCGGGCTGGCGGTGGCCGAACTGCTCAGCGCCCACCGCTCAAAACTCGCCGGGCGGGTGAAATTTGTCTTTCAGCCCGCCGAGGAAATCGGGCGCGGGGCCGAACTTATGATCCTCGATGGTGTGCTGCACGATCCGGTTCCCGATGTCGCGCTCGGTCTGCACCTGTGGAACGAACAGTTAGTAGGCTCGGTGGCGCTGATCGATGGCCCGATGATGGCGGCGGCGGGAGATATCACGATCCACATTACCGGGCGCGGCGGGCATGGCGCGCTGCCTCACGAAGCCCACGATCCAATCGTGGCCGCCAGCCAGATTGTCAGCGCGCTGCAAACCATCGTCAGCCGTAATGTCCGGCCTACTGAGGTGGGTGTGGTCTCGATCACCGAATTTAAAGCGGGGGACTCGTTTAATGTCATTCCCCCCACTGCGCATCTGCGCGGCACCGTGCGCGCCTTCCGATCTGAAGTGCTAGAATTACTGTCGCAGCGTACCCGTGAGATCACGGAGGGAATCGCGGCGGCGTTGGGCTGCCAGGCCGAAGTTCATGTCGCGCAGCTCACTCTGCCGCTCATCAACGCCCCCGAAGTCAACGCCCAACTGAAAAAAGTGTTTGCCCAGGTCGCGCCGCAGATCAACCTGATCACTGACTTCAGAACGATGGCCGCCGAAGATATGTCCTACTTTTTGGACGCCATACCGGGAACGTTCTTTTTTGTGGGTGCGGCGAACCCCGCGCGCGGGTTAGATTATCCGCACCACCACCCCCGCTTCGATTTCGATGAGGCCGCGATTCCGCTGGCCGTTGATCTTTTGGTGTCGGCAGTGGCGTCTTATGTCTTACCCGAATAAACTACAAGCATAACGAAAGGTCGAGGGCGCAAACAGACCATGCCACAGGTGAAATTATTTCGGTGGCGGCCCGGAAACGGCTGGCTGGTGTTATCGGGCGGGGGGCCAACCGAAGCGGAAGATGTGCAAAACATCGAAGCTTCAATGTTGGGCCATACCCTGTCTCAAGGACCGCTGGCTTATATCTGGGCTGCCAGCGACATCGAAGCCGCTGATCGCCACATGGACTTTCTGCGCGATCTGGGATCGCGCACTGGCTACCTGGTCGACATCCTGACTGAAGAAGACGATCTTTTATTCCGGCAGCTTACCGAGGCCGGCTTGATTATCGTGGGGGATGGCGCGCAGCGCGAAATCTTGCGCCAGGGACTAATGGGCACCGCGATACGCGGCATAGAAGATGCTTTTTTGCGCGGGGCGACGGTCTATGTCATCGGCGAGAGCGCCGCGTTATTCGGGGCCTACCTGCTCGAAAGCGGCGCGATGATCGCCGGGTTTAACTGGCTGGCCCAATCCTTTATTCTGCCCGGTTATACCGCCGATCAAGCCGAACGGCTGCGCGAGTGTGTGCAGAAGACTGAAAACGGCTATGGGCTGGGCTTAGGGCCGGGATCGGCGCTGGCGTTCGGGCCGGGTAATGAGGTTGAAGTGTGGGGCAATGCGGCAGCGATTACAGTCACGCTCAGCCAGGTATTTAGCCCCACCCCTAAAAAGGTGCTTAAGAGGAGCGAGTAAATCATGCCTGCAACAATTTTGATCGGCGCGCAGTGGGGCGACGAAGGTAAAGGCCGCGTCGCCGATTGGCTGGCGCGTGATTCGTATGCGATGGCGCGGTATGCGGGGGGCGATAACGCCGGGCATACGGTGATGGTGGGCGAAAAACAATTTAAGCTGCACCTGACTCCCTCTGGGATTGTGCAGCCGCATGTCCGGTGCATTTTGGGCAGCGGCATGGTGATCAACCCCACCCGGCTGGTGCAAGAACTCGATATGCTGGCCGGGCAGGGCGTGGACATCTCGCCCCAACGGATTCAGATCAGCACACGGGCGCACATCATCACCCCGGCTCATATGGAACTCGATGGGGCCGAAGAACGCGCGCGCGGCGGCGAATCCATCGGCACAACACGGCGCGGGATCGGCCCGGCCTACCAGGATAAATCTGCCCGCACCGGCCTGCTGACCGGCGAAATGGCTGATCCTGAAACGTTTGCCGATAAAGTATTGGCTTCGGTCAAACAGGCGAACAAACTCCTGGTCAATTATTATGGCCTTGAAGCCATGCCCACCGATGAAATCGCGGCACAGGCTTGTAATGCTGCACAGAGACTCGCGCCTTATCTGTCGGAAACATCGCACTCGATCAACGAAATGTTAGAGGTCGGGCAGCGTGTATTGTGTGAAGGCGCGCAGGGAACCCTGCTCGACCTGGATCACGGGCATTATCCCTATTTAACCAGTTCTTCGGCGGTTGCCGGGGGCGCGCTGACCGGGCTGGGTTTCGGGCCGCATTATGTAGATCGTGTTGTCGGGGTGGCGAAAGCCTATTCTACGCGGGTAGGTAATGGGCCGTTCCCTACCGAACTGTTGGACGATACCGGGGATCGCATTCGCACAGCCGGGGCCGAATTCGGGACCACCACCGGGCGTCCGCGCCGCTGCGGCTGGCTGGACGTGGTGATTTTGCATTACGCCCGGCGTGTCAACGGCCTGACCGAACTGGTGCTGACCAAACTCGATGTGTTGAGCGATCTGGACGAGATCAAGATCGCGGTCGCCTATGAACTGGACGGACGGCGGATCACACAGATGCCGCTGGACACTGCCGCAATAGCGCGCGTCCAGCCGGTGTACGAGACACTGCCCGGTTGGAAAATTGACATTTCTTCGGCGCGCCGTCTGGCTGATCTGCCACAGAACGCCCGCCGGTATGTCGAGCATGTCCGCGATCTGACCGGCCTGCCGATCACCATGATCAGCGTCGGGCCAGAGCGCGATCAGGCAGTGTACGGATAATTCTTATGGACGATCAACCCGCGCCCCAGAAATATTACAGCCGCATGGAATGGCCGGTGCAAACTGCGCCGCAGCGTGTTATATCGCTTGTGCCAAGCCTGACCGAAGCGCTGTTTGACCTGGACCTGGGGCTCCGGTTGGTCGCGATCACCGACGACTGTACGCGACCACCGGAAAAAGTAGGAGCATTACGGCGAATCGGGGCGTCACAAAACCCGGACATCCGCCAGATCATCGCCTTAAAACCCGATCTGGTCTTGGTCAATGATGAAGAAAACCGCCGCGAAGATATGGATGCCTTACGCGAGGCGAATATCCCGCTGTGGGTGACCGGACCGCGCAGTGTGTTCGACGCGCTCAACCTGTTATGGAACCTGATGGACGTGTTTGATCATGCGGTGATGATCCCCCGCGTGCGGGAGATCGAGCGCGCTTACGATTATTCGTTAGCGGCCTCGATGGCGGCAAAACCGCTGCGAGTGTTTGTCCCGCTCTGGCGCGATCCCTGGATCACCTTCAATGCAGAGACTTACGCCCATGATATACTCAAGGTGTGCGGCGGGATCAATGTGTTCGCCGAACGCGAGCAGATCGACCCGCTGCCCGCTGGTGAATTTTTAGGGATTACGCATGACCGGCGCTACCCGCAGGTCACGCTGGACGATGTAATCGCCGCCCAACCGGATGTCGTGCTGCTGCCGGTATCGTTTCACCCCTTATCTCACGATGGGTGGGGGGGAAGTGAGCAGGTACATTTCACCGAAACCGATGTGGCAAGTCTCATGGCGCTCGCTATTCCGGCGGCGCAGCACAACCGGATTCATCTGGTAGACGGAAGTTTATTGACGTGGCATGGCACGCGAATCGCATATGCCCTGCGTGATCTGCCGCCGCTGCTTTCAGGAGACTCAAACCCATGACAACCCGATTTCTTAGCCATACGGCCCTTGAAATGTTGGTCCGCACCAGCGCCGATGCTGTGATCGCGGTGGATCAAGGAGGGCAGGTGT